>JANMLD010000251.1:0-11187 GCA_031372345.1 Pirellula sp. | reverse complement strand
CCTGTTTTGGTTTAATTCGGGCGCACGCGCGACGGGCCGCGCCCGACAACACGTGGCGCCTTCCGCGCGGGGAAAGTGGGGTACCGCGGGGCACTTGCGCGGAGCTAACGGCGACAATCTATTTCCGTCGCAGGGCTATGCCGGTCGGTGAATCCCCATTGACCGCAATCGCTTCCGGAGGCCCAATGCCTAGAATCTTACCGCCGTCGATTCCTCCCCCGGGACCAACATCAATCACCCAGTCGCAGCATCCAATCAAACTCATGTGATGTTCGACAACGATGACGGTGTTCCCTTTCTCGACCAAGTCTTGCAGTACACCGATGAGGCGGACGACATCGTCCATGTGCAGACCCGTTGTCGGTTCATCCAATAAGTAGAGTGTTTTGCCTGTGCCTGGTTTGGCTAACTCACTTGCCAACTTGATCCGCTGCGCTTCACCACCGCTAAACGTATTCGACGGTTGCCCCAACGCGATGTAGCCCAGCCCAACTTGATTAAGGCACTGCAGTGGCACTTTCAGTTTCGGGATTGCGTCGAAGAACTCGGCCGCTTCTGATATACACATATCCAAACAGTCCGCAATCGACTTCCCCTTGAACTGCACGGCCAACGTGGACCGATTGAATCGCCGACCGCGACATTGCGGACAAGGGACATAGACATCTGCTAAAAAACTCATTTCGAGCTTTTGACGCCCTTGTCCGCCACACGCTTCACAACGTCCTGCGCCTGCGTTGAAACTAAAACGGGCTGCGTTAAAGCCGCGTTGCTTGGCGTCTTTTGTTTTCGCAAAGACCGCTCGAATCTCATCCCAAAAGCCACAATACGTTGCGGGGATACTGCGAGGAGACCGACCAATTGGCGATTGGTCAATCTCGATTAGCTTGTCAATCCCATCCAACCCGTCGATCTTTCGTATATGCGATGGCAAGGACTCGCCGCAGAGAGATCTTCGCACCGCCACCGCTAGCGAATCATGAACGAGAGTGCTCTTGCCGCTGCCGCTCACACCCACCACTCCCACGAATCGCCCCAACGGAAATTCAGCGCGGACGTTTTCTAAATTGTGCTTCGTGATGCCCGTCAAAATCAACGACGGGTGAGTCGAGCCAACGGTTCGTTTTCGACTCGAAGGCATGGGAATGGTGCGTTGAAGGTATTGTGCGGTTAGCGATTTAGAATTTCCTAAGAATTGTTCGGGCGGACCCAACGCAACGACTTCGCCGCCCAGTTTGCCTGCTCCGGGACCGATATCGACAAGCAAATCCGCGGCTTTCATGACTTCCTCATCGTGTTCCACCACCACCACGGTGTTGCCGCGTTGCTGTAACGCCCGCAGTGAGGCAATCAGCCGTTCTGTGTCTTGGGGGTGCAAACCGACCGAAGGCTCATCGAGCACGTAACAGACCCCTATCAGCCCCGTTCCGATACTCGTCGCCAATCGAACGCGTTGCAATTCGCCACCGCTTAACGATTCTGCTGGCCGAACTAACGTCAAATAAGTCAGTCCAACTTCGCGAAGAAACGACAGCCTCTGCGAAATCTCCCGAAGAATCGGAAGGCCGATTTTGGCTTGCCGATCCGTTAGCTTCAATTGCTCAAACCAGCTCATCGCTGAATCCAAAGGCAACTTGGTAATGTCGGCAATCGAGAGACCACTCAGACGAATGGCCAAGGACTCCTTTCTCAATCGCTGACCGTCACATGCACTGCACTTTTTCTCTGGGTCGCCATCGAGGTACCCAAACCCCTCGCATTTGGGGCAAGCTCCATACGGACTATTGAAGCTGAAGGTACGAGGCTCAATCTCGAGAAGGCTGACTCCGCAGGCGATGCATGCAAATCGCGTTGAAAACGTACGCTCTTGAAGGATCGGCTCATCGGCAGCCCTCGCCGAGATCTCAACCAATCCGTTGCTCAGTCGCAGCGCCACCGCCACCGCCTGTCCAATGCGATCACGACTGTCGTCGCGAACGACCAGTCGATCCACAACCGCCGAGATGGAGTGTTCTTTTCGGACCGCAAGTGTGGGGAGCGATTCAATTTCGTAAAGTTCACCGTCGACTCGCACTCGCAGCAGCCCCGCTTTAGCGATGCGCTCGAACACATCCGCGTGGCCACCCTTTCTGCCGATCACCATGGGGGCGAGCAGAGTTAGCTTGGTCCCACTGGTGAACTCGCAAATGGCATCGACGATCTGGCTTGGAGGCTGTCGATCGATGGGCTGACCACACTGATGGCAAGCTGGTGTAGCGATGCGTGCCATCAACAATCGCAAGTAATCGTAGATTTCAGTAACGGTACCAACGGTGCTGCGTGGGCTTAATATCCCTTGTTGCTGATCGATACAAAGTGCGGGCTGTAATCCGCGTATGGAGTCGACGTCCGGTCGTTCCATTTGATCGATGAACTGCCGCGCGTAGCTAGACAAGCTCTCCAGGTATTGCCGTTGCCCCTCTGCGAAGAGCGTATCGAACGCCAGCGAACTTTTACCACTGCCGCTGACTCCGGTGATGACGGTTAACTTGCCGCGAGGGATATCGAGGTCAACGTTCTTGAGGTTGTGTGTTCGAGCACCACGGATTTCAATCTGGCAAACAGATGGAACTTCGATGGGAGCTGTCTCGGTCGTTGCTCGCGAGGGCCTCCCCTTTTTCATTTGGCCAACCCGGATTCGTAAAGCATGTACAACTTGGGCTCGAATAGCGAATTGATGGGCGAAGGGACTTTGCCATCGTCGAGTGCGAAAATCTGCGACCCCGCAAAGATCTCATCCGAGAGGTATTTCCGAGGTACATCCGCCAACTGGATCGAGCCAAGGTCTATCGTATTGTTCGTCTTGACCGCTAGTTGAAATCCCCATTCGCCGAAGGAATTGAGATGGGTTCGATAAGGAACCACGCGGAAATCGGCCGCTTCGAGGGTGGCTTCGATGCACCAAAAGGCTTCTCGTGTGATGATCGGGGAACTGCTTTGCGTGACCAACGCGCCGTCCTCGTTCAGAATACGATGGATCAGTTTGTAGAACTCGACGCAGTAAAGTTTGTTGAGCACTTCACTGTGCGGGTCCGGCAGGTCGATGATGATGCGATCGTACCAGTCGCGGCTCGGATTCAGTTTTGCAAACGCTTGTTGAACATAGTTGAATGCATCGGCATGAATAACTTGAACCCGCGGATCCAAGAGGCTATCCGCGTTGAGCTTTCGGATGACGGCAAAGCGTTTACTGAGCTCGGTCATGCTTGGGTCGATATCCACTAGCTCGATCGCTTCTACCGACGGGAATTTCAAGATCTCTCGAATGGCAAGCCCGTCACCACCTCCCAAAACCAGCACTTTTTTTGGCGGCTTCCCGAAACTCATGACTGGGTGAACGAGGGATTCGTGATAGCGATGCTCGTCCAGGGCCGCAAACTGCAGGTGACCATCAAGGTAGAGACGCACTTCACCATTGCGAGGGTGACTGGTCAGTACGATACGTTGATAGGGTGTCTGCTCCGAGTAGATCATTTCGTCTGCGAAAAGTTGCCCTTCGGCAAATTGGGTGATCAGTCCGGAGGCAAAAAGACCGGCAAGCAATATCCCGATCACTAAGATCGCGAACTTCCAGTAGCTCCGCACTTTGGGGTGCGACGACCCAAACATCGTCAAGGCGATGGCCGCAACCGAAATATTCAGAAGACCGATCGCAAACGACGAACGAAAGAGGCCGAGACTAGGGAGCAGCAAGAGCGGGAAACTAACCGATCCGATGAGCGCGCCGATGTAGTCGAGGCTAAGGACATGCGCTAGCGATTCCGAGAAGCTGGTCGATCGCGAAAGAATGCGAGTCAGCAGTGGTATCTCAAGTCCAACCAACGTCCCGATGAGCAAGATGAGCCCGTACATCACAGGTTTGTACAACGCGTAGTACGGGAATACTAAGAACAGAAGGGAAGCTGACAGCCCTCCAATCAAGGCGACCGCGATTTCAATTTGAATGAATCGCTCGACAAGCTGATCATGAATGAACTTGGTCAAATAGGAGCCAATGCCCATCGCGAACATAAAGAGACCGATGGTGATCGAAAACTGTGCGACGCTATTGCCAAGTAGGTAGCTTGATACCGCCGCAATGATAAGTTCGTAGGCGATACCGCAAAGAGCTACAATCAAAACGGACAGCAACAGCCATCCGGTTTGATGTGGAGTCAGAGCCGTTCGAGGCGTGTTGTCATCCAGTTCAGGACTACTTTCCAAAACTGAAGCCTTTGGAGCCGGTGCGTGCACGGGCGGCTGAGCTAGTGCTACTCGACACGCGACTGCTACGGACCGTGCTGACCGCAGTCTTGTGGTAGTTGGCAGGGCTCATGGGGGTATTGGAAAAGCCGGGTTTGGAGGCTGCATTTGCGCCTGAGTAGAAGCTATTTTGGCGACCCATCATCGAGCCGAGCATGTAGCCCATCATCATTCCGCTCGGACTAAATCCGTACGAGTGAGGCCGATGGTATCCGTGGTTGTCGGATGCGACGAGTCGGTTGTTGGCAACATCCATTGTCACGGTAAACTCTTTCGACTCCCCCATGTCTTGGGTCATGTTTTGGTTTGGATCCTGAAATCCAATGATTTCTCCGCCAGGAGTCATGCTAACCCCGACCGGAGAGTTCATGGCCTTCAGTTCGTTAAGCTTGGCTGCGTACTTTTTCAGGAAATCGGATTCTTTGGTGAGGTCCTGTTTTTCCGGCTCGATGGCCTGGATCTCAGCCGTACTGCTAACTTCTGCGTTGCCATCGGTCGCGGAAACGACTGCTTCGGTGGACTCATTGGCTGCGGCTTTCTTGGCCACAGCCCCTTCATCCAAAACGGCAACCAGTGCATCCACGACTTTGTTAAGGTCAACAACGTCGGTGTTGTCGACTCCACAACCAACGGAAAGGGCAAGCAATGCGCCAAGAGGAAGAAGGATTGCTAGTGAAAATTTCATGGAATGGACTCCGTTTTGGGTGTGATTTTATGTTCTTATCAGTTTCTATCCGGCCACAGATGAATTCGCGAGGATTTAGTCTTTTCCTACTCATCGCAGCGAATAATCATCATAGCAATTCCAACATCGAGTTGCAAAAAATGTCTGCCGCAATAATAGAATCTAACGCCTAAAACTCCGCGTTGGACCCTTGTTTTTCTTTCCAATAGGGACAAAATGAATAATCCTCGCCGACTGGAAAATCCTCACTTTCCTCGTGTGGACACCCTAGAAGTCTCGCGACTTCGGCTTCGACAGGATCTCACTAATTTCTAGTCTGGACAGTTCACAAGCAAAGCACTAGCTACCCACGAATATCGTAGCAAAGAATCTTGTCTTGCTCGCGGACGTACAGTTTTCCTTCGAGAATCACAGGATGGGACCAGCTAGGACGCTCATCGCTACCCGGGATCTTGAAGGTGCTAACTTCTTTGTAAGCAGTTGGATTGGCTTCGGCCAATGCCATTACGCCATTTTGATATCGAATATAGAGATGATCACCACCCGCAATAACCACCGCTGACCCCTGTCCAGAACCTTTGGTCGCCCATTTGATATCACCGGTCATCAAGTCGGCACAGTACGGACGGCCTGCGTCATCGGAATCGCCGTAGACATAATCGCCGACTAGTACCACGCCTCCGTGCTTGTTGGCCAATTTGGTGTTCAGCCCATAGATCTCTTTGACGGTAACTCCGCCATCAGCCGAAGGCACTTGCTTCACAAGTGCACCTCCGCGTTTATAACCAACCGGGAAGAAAACGAGATCATCACGAACGATCGGAGTGGGAATCACGGCCGTTGTCTTATCGATTGGATAATTCCACAATAATTTCCCGTTATCGGAAAAACCAATGAGTCCACTTCCGGTCGATTGCACGTAAACTTTTTGGTTGCCGACCTTGGAGATGACGATGGAGGCATGACCCGCACCTCGATCATCCGGACTCTTACAAGTCCAAAGGGTTTCGCCGGTTTTCTTGTCCAATGCTACGACCGTGGAAACCGACCCGCCTGGCGTGCAAATCACTTTGTTGCCATCCACGAGAACCGATTCGCTATAGCCCCAGCTATCGGCTTTCTTTCCACCGAAATCCTTATCAAAGGACTTCTTCCAAACAACTTTCCCATCGGAAGCATCGCAGCAAACGAGTTGTCCCTCAGGCGTCACGACGTAAACACGACCATCATCCACGGTCGGCGTACTTCGCGAGCTTTGCCAGCCGGGTTGACCACTTGTCCACGGCTTGCCGGTTTTAGTCGCCCAAAGCTGCTTGCCTGTAGTTTTGTCGTAGCAACTCAAATACTCGTCCGCATCCTTCTGAGTCGATAGACCATCCCCCAGCGTGTATATCTTGTTATCGACGATGGCCAAACTCGAGTAACCGCGCCCCGCGCCTGAAACTTGCCAGAGCAGTTTAGGGCCGTCTGCTGGCCAAGACTTCAACAGTTTCGAATCGTTCACCACACTCGTTCGATTGGGGCCGCGGAACGTTGGCCAATCGTCACCAACGACCATGGTGGCGTTCGCAAGAGTTAGTCCAAGTCCAATACAGAGAGCGAATTTAAGTGAAAGGCGGGATCGAAGCATTTTTTCTTCCTAAGGGTGACTGTCGGTGGCGAGGTAGGTAGTAGTTTTTTGCATACAGAACAAAAAGGGAATGTGAAATGCCCGTTCAGAGGATGCATTTCAGTCTTTCGTCCGCAATATTCTACGATTTGGAAGCTCCCAGATATAGGGCCTATTTCAGAATACGGCCCACACCTAGGTCCGTGTCTCCGAGGCGGACATTGGACCATCTCCAATGACGACATTGCAAGGTTGCCTGCCCCAATAGACAGGGCTCTCAAATTGCCCTGCGATTTGGTAAGCTGAATTGAAGAAAGCCCTTACCTGTTGCCCTGTTTAGGTTGAGTTTATGAAGTCCTACAAGTTTGTCAGCTATGCATGGGATGATACGAAAGCAGCGAACTGCGATCCTGTCGGCCGATTGATTTACCGTTCCAATCTCCTTGGCTCCGATCAACGCATCACCAATACGGGTGGCGGAAATACTTCGGCCAAGATCATGGAAAAGGACCCGCTCAATGGCAGTGCGACCGAAGTCCTTTGGGTAAAAGGGTCCGGCGGCGATCTTCGGACGTCCACTCGCGAGAACTTCTCCTCGCTCTATCAACAAAAGCTGATCGACATGCAGTTGCTGTACGCGAGCCGGCCTGACAAGGGTTACAAAGGCCAAGCCGAAGACGATATGGTCGGAATGTACACCCACACGACATTCAACCTCAATCCGCGGGCTTCGTCGATCGATACGCCATTGCATAGTTTTTTGCCTGGCAAACATGTCGATCATATGCACCCCAACGCAATCATTTCCATCGCTGCCAGCCACCGTTGCCAAGACCTCACGCAGGAAATATTCGGCGGAGCCATGTCATATGTCCCGTGGATGCGCCCAGGATTCGAACTGGGATTGGCCATGCAGGAGATCTCAAAAAAGAACCCAAAACTGCAAGCCATCATGATGGGGCAGCATGGATTCATCTCTTGGGCCGATGACGAAAAGGAGTGTTACACGTTAACTTTGGACATGATCGAAAAGGCAGCTGCATACATCGATGCCAAATACCAAGCCAAAGGAGGCGATAAAACCGCGTTCGGCGGCTTGAAGTACCAAACGCTTGATCAAGAAGCCAGACATGCAACCCTAGCCGCCATCTTGCCATGGCTGCGCGGACAAGTGAGTGCCAAACGACGTTTCGTCGGGACGATCCAAGACGATTCAACCATCATGCGTTTCGTAAACTCCCATGACGCGCCTCGTTTAGCAGAGCTTGGCACCAGTTGCCCCGATCACTTCCTACGAACCAAAATCAAACCGCTGTACGTCGACTGGAATCCGCAAACGGAAACGGCCGCGTCCCTCAAAGCCAAGCTTACCCTCGGATTGGAAAAATACCGTCAAGACTACGCATCGTATTACGAAACGTGCAAGCGACCCAACTCGCCCGCCATGCGTGACCCAAATCCGACCGTCATGCTCATCCCAGGTCTTGGCATGATCGCGTGGGGTAAAGACAAGTCGGAATCTCGCGTCACGGCAGAATTCTACAACTGTGCCGTCGAGGTCATGCGAGGAGCCGAAGCGATTGATCATTACATTGCACTTCCATTGCAGGAAGCCTTTGATATCGAGTATTGGTTGCTTGAAGAAGCGAAACTGAAACGCATGCCGGCGGAAAAAGAACTGGCCCGTCAGGTGATCATTGTCATCGGTGCAGGTTCCGGAATCGGTAAAGAAACCGCTCATCGATTGGTGCGCGAGGGCGCACACATCGTTTGCGTCGATCTGAACGCGGAATCGGCCATGGCTACGGCAAAAGAAATTACCGACAAGCACGGGCTGGGGATTGGCGTGGCGGGCAGCGGCATCTCTGGATGTGGGCCAGCCGTTGGAATCGCATGCGATATTACCAAACGACAGAGTATTCGAGCTATGTTGGACCAAGTGAGTTTGGCCTACGGCGGGTTCGATTCCATCTGCGTGACGGCTGGTATCTTCGTTCCTTCGGATACTACCGGACACATTCCCGACGAGAAGTGGGCTCTGACATTTGCGATCAACGTGACCGGCAGTTACTTGGTCGCAGACGAAGCTGGAAAGAATTGGCTTGAACAAGGCTTGCAGGGTAATCTGGTTCTCACGACCAGCGCCAACGCCGCCGTCGCAAAGAAAGGCAGTGTTGCATACGACACCAGCAAGGCCGCCGCCAATCACTTGGTGCGGGAACTCGCTATCGAACTTGCACCGCTGGTGCGCGTCAATGGTGTCGCGCCGGCAACTGTGGTACAGGGAAGCGCCATGTTTCCACGGGATCGTGTCATTGGCTCGCTTGCTAAATATCGCATCGACTATACGGAAGATGAGCCCACCGAGTCGCTTGTCTCGAAACTGGCTCAGTTCTATGCAGATAGAACGTTGACCAAATCACCGATCACGCCAGCAGACCAAGCGGAAGCGTATTTTTTGCTGGTCAGTCAACGCTTGAGCAAGACCACCGGCCAACTCATCTCAGTGGACGGCGGACTTTACGAAGCCTTCTTGCGATAAGGCATTGCCATGCCGTCGGCTTTATGCCGAGGGTTTTGACCCTTTGCTCTAGAGCTATGGTAAACATCCCCCGAGTAAACTCGGGGGCATTGTCATGTACTCTATGCGTCCTCGGACGCAATATTAAGCTTCCTCAGATACGAATCGATCTGAGCGGTCGTGGCATCCCCATGGGTGCCAGCGTAAAAACTCGACTGAAATAACGAATCGACATTGGCGCCCCGGAGCGCGTGACTCCATCGTTTACCGAACCATAATTCAGCATTGTTAAGCATTCGGTACGCCACGGTAAGCGGCGAAACATCCAACGGTAAACTCAAAACAAGATGCGCATGATCATTGAGAATACTCAGCCGCGAACATTCCCAACTTTCGCGTTCCAAGAACTGCAGCCAAAACTCTTGTAATCGTTGCCCCACTACCGAATCGATCAATTCGGCTCGGTTGGAAACGCAAAAGACAAAGTGAACGTTGTTTTGATATGCAGCATGGTGAGAAGTTTGAATACCATCTACAAATGCCTTGTTTTGAAAGCACGGTACGCTAATCGGAGACCGAAGTGGCGTCGCCCGATGATGCAAGAATTGCTTAGAAACGTAGTCTTCGACGGTTTCGCTGCATACATTTCCATTACTACGAACAAACCAACCTCGCGACCAAATCTTTCCCGACACCTCACGTCTTAGCTGAGATTGTAGGTTGCCCTTAACGATACGAGTCACTTCGGACGGACAATTCTCAGGAACAAGACTCATCAGACAACGAATCACGCAAGGAGCAGTGTCGAGCTCAAGAATGTGATAGCCGTATCTTGTAGCGATCTCATCGATTGACGACCGAACGAGCGATCTAACGTGTTCT
Organism: Pirellula sp.; assembly: GCA_031372345.1. GTDB lineage: Bacteria > Planctomycetota > Planctomycetia > Pirellulales > Pirellulaceae > JBKCUI01. The sequence continues at coordinate 1,209 of JANMLD010000251.1, read as the reverse complement.
GTTTGAAAGAGTGGTTGTCTTTGAAATGCATACCAACCGAAATGATAGCGAAGTTGATAAGCCGCGGATAGGCATTCCTTTCGATGAGTGGGCTTTGGTGAGGGTGCAAAACCGGTCATGATAGTCGATTAGAAAAAGTGAAAAAGTCATTGAATCGCCTATTCCTATTGTAAGGAAATGTACGCCTGTTTCAATTCTCAGAGCTAATTCTTAGAGCTATGGTAAGCATCCCCCGAGTAAAACTCGGGGGCATTGCCATGCCGTCGGCTTTACGCCGAGGGTTTTGACCTTTTGCTCTAGAGGTATGGTAAACATCCCCCGAGTAAACTCGGGGGCATTGTCATGCCGTCGGCTTTATGCCGAGGGTTCTGACCTTTGGCTCTAGAGCTATGGTAAGCATCCCCCGAGTAAACTCGCGGGCATTGCCATGCTTTTGGCTCAGAAACCTGATCAAATCGGGTGAAGTCGCCGTCTTGCGCGTTGTAGACGAACCGGTGTTCCATATATCATGAAGGAATGAAATTGCGGGACGGCCACTTCCCCGTATTTCCTCCCGCCTGTTTTTCCGCTCCTCCCCCGCACCGCGGCATTATGCAATCGTTTGCTCCAACATCGCTATTACTACTGCTCGTTGCGTTGTTTTGGCAACGCCCAATCCTCGCCGACGACGCTGATTTCTATCTCAAATCCGTTAAACCCCTATTTCAATCCCGTTGCTACGCCTGTCATGGGGCTCTCAAGCAGGAAGCAAACTTGCGATTGGATACGGTCCCTTCGATGTCCACAGGGGGCGAAAACGGCAGAGCCATTCAACCTGGGGACGCTTCCAATAGTTTACTGTTGCAACGTGTAACGGCTCATGAAGAATCGATGCGGATGCCACCCGAAGGTGAGCCATTCTTGCCAACTCAAATTGAGTCGATCAAGAAATGGCTGAACGACGGTGCAAAGTATCCACCCGACGAACAAGCCGAACGAGACCCCAAGGATCATTGGGCATTCCGCGCTCCCATACGCCCGGCTTTACCAACCATCGGGCCATCGCATGGAGCCGTAAATCCAATCGATGCCTTCCTGGCCGAACAGCATGCAATCCAAGGGCTGGTGCCTCAATCACCCGCCGAGCCAATGGTCTGGCTGCGGAGAGTGTCGCTGAACCTCATCGGCCTACCGCCAACCCAAGCTCAACTCGATGCGTTCGTCGCGAAT
>JANMLD010000241.1:0-8903 GCA_031372345.1 Pirellula sp. | reverse complement strand
GTTGTGAATCAATGTGGCTGAGCGAGGCCCTCGCTCAGGATTTTGAATACAACGAGCGAAGGGCCTCGCTCGTCCAAAAGAGTCGCAGCAGCGTACTTTAGCGGAGCGAAATACGACAATTAGGCGACAATTTCGGTGTGGCACGCTCAGAACGTAAGCGATGGGCGTGGGAATTGTGGCATATGCTCCTACTTACCTAGCTTACCTAGCGACTCACCACGCCCTTCGTAACCTCAGGGACGTGCCACACGATGGTGAGCACTTTGCGAGATAGTGCCACACAATGGTGGGCACTCTGCAAATCAATTCACTGCCTAGGAGGTTAATATGCCAATTGCCTTACGTCGCTAGGCTGGCGTATTTCTTGGAAAGCATATTTCTAGGCCAAGCGAATCCTAATCCTTTGCCTTCGAGGAGTTCCGTTGGGACGACGCCCCCGAGTATATGGAACATAGGGCGATAGAGTGATTCCCAATCCTTGTTTCCGGCTGGGCAATATTGCCGGCCATTCCCCTCGACCGCCGTCACGCCCGAGATTCGCGAAGCCAACGCTGCCGACGTCAGAAAGGAAGCACCAACGCACGTTAAATCCTGGACGTAGATTTTCATGCCATAGTGTTTGGCCGCAGCGGCAAACAAAAGCGAATCGCTGATTCCTTTGCAAGCCTTGATCGCAATCCCAGAATAGCCCTGTTGTTTGGCAAACATCAGCGAATCGAGATCGGTCAGTGACTCGTCGATAACGACTGGTTTGAGCCGACTCACTCGGTGCATCGTCACCTCTTTTCTGGCCCGCAAATCGCGTTGCATCGGTTGTTCGATGTAATGCAGCTTTTGGGTCGAATCCTTGGACAGCCGATCCAGACGTTCGAGGAAATCAATGACGTAATCTTCGTTTTCGCAAGCTTCGTTGAAATCGATCGAGTAGGACCAGTCGCGAGTCGGAGCGCATCGCATGGCGATGCGATCGATTTCAAAAACGCGTCCGACATCTGCGTCAAGATCTTGTCCGGTGATTTTTACTTTTAGGTGGGAGAGCTGTTGTTTGTTGATCCATTCCTCGAGAGTCTCAGGCAGTCCGTCTCCGACCTTTCGATTCAGGTCGGCTGCCGACAGAGGATCGAGCGAGCCAACCAAATGGTATAGGTTCAAGGTGGACGAGGGTTTCGACAGTATCGCTTCGTTGAAATGTTTGCCAACAAAATCCTCGCCTAACCAAGGCGAAAGGTCGGAGCCGATGATCTCTGGCGTGAGCAAATTAAAGCTGTTGGTATTATGAAGTCGCCCAAACGCGTCGTGCATAGCAATGTCGGTACTCGACATAGCCAAGGCAACCGCCAAATCCGGAATGGGCTCGGTTAGCTTCATGGCGGTCGCCAGCTCTACGGCCTGTTGTTTGGCAAGCACCTTGAGCTGCGTCGCCAAAGCAATAGGGTGGCCTGCTGGGTCCAAGCTAGTAGCCGCCTGTGCAATCTTCTCTGCCAATCCGATGACAATGCGTAAGACTTGCTCTGGCGTCAGAGTCTTACTGGGCCAAGCCCATGCCGTTCCCATGGTCATTTCGCCCATGCCGTAGGCGATTTTCTTTTTGGTTTTGTCTTCCATCGTCAGCGTTGTGCGAAAGACTGTAACATCCTTGACCACCCGGCCGCCGAATTTCAAAGGCGATCGGTAGATAAAGGGGAATTTCTCGAATTCGACTTCGGTTACAGTGATCTTGGAGTTCTTCGACATGATAAGCAGGGTAAGACAGACAATGGAGGAGAGCGGTGGGTCCGAGGGATAGCATAAGGTGCCGGAATACCGTTTCGAAACCCCTAATGCTAGGAAATTCCGGCCTAGACGCAATTCACGCAAAATCGTACAAGTCGAGGTTGGGTACCTGTTTTGCCGTGTCAGCCCAATCAACCAACCTTATGTCCAGCGCATCCGATCAGCGAATTCGGCACGTAGCTATCGTGCTTCAGAGCTTAGATGCCGCAACATCTCGCGGCCTGTTAGGTCAGCTTCCCCCTACGCAGAGCAAGCTTGTTCGACAGGCGATGGTCCATTTGGGGACCGTTACACCCCAGGAACGCGCGGCAGCCTTCCAGTCGATGCAAGGACTGCTCAATGCTGCTAACACAAGAAGTGGTCTAGATAGACCCGTATCGAAGGAATCACTTTCGCCCGCCGCAGCCTTGCTGGCGTCGCAACAAAACCCGATGCATGATCAAGTCGATCTGAGCCCCGAAGCGATTTCCCAAAACCGACTGCAAGATCAAAACGAACACGACTGGCAGTCTGGCATTCCTGATTTCGCTACAACACAAACCGGCGGACGTTGGCAATATATGCCAGCGGAAGCTCTGGCGGATATCTTACAAGGTGAACGCCCTATCGTCATTGCGACGGTCATCAACCAAGTATCGGTCGAACGCGCAACGGCTATTGCACAGGCCTTACCCATCCAGGTCGCGGCAGCAACGCTTGCCGCCTTACCTCATTTGCATTTAACCGACGCGGCCATCCTCCGAGATATTCAGTTGGAGCTGGAACGCAAAATCGGCTTGTACCACGCACCCAAACAAGCGAATGCTGAGGGGCTCACGAAACTTCAAGCGATTGTGGCCCAATTACCAGTGACAGATCGAGAGCACTGGACAAAGGCTATCGCACAGTCCAATCCAGTCCTGGCAGCCAAGTTGGGTTGGAGATTGGATTCGCGATCGCTACCGACCCATTCCGTCCGTCCCCCCAGCACGGTAGTCATCCCTCAGGATGGCGGTCCACCATCGGCACCGACTTTTCAAGTCGACACCTCTGGAAATGCAAAGCAAGACGATGTTTTTGAAGACTCCATTCTTCTGCCTTTTTCGAAGCCATCTAAAGAACTCCCCAATAGCGATGCAACGGAATCAAAACAAAGCGTTGCTCCAAAGCCGATTCAAAACGAGCCTCGTAAACAACCCCTTGAGGATCTGCTTCAGTTTTCCGACAAGGACTTTGTGGCGGTCTTGCATGCCTGCCAACCTCACACCGTGTTGCTCGCATTGAGCGGCGCTTCCAAGGCCTTCGTTGCCAGAGTGGAACGACTTGTGCCCGCCAAAGATGTAAAACGCCTTCGAGAACGGCTCAATAGCTTAGGGAAGATTCAGTTGCGTGAAGTCGATTCAGCACAGATGGAGATTGCCGAGGTCGCCATGAAGTTGTTTGCTAACGGAGCAGTGGGTGCGACGGCAAGCGTTTCCTTCACCGCAGCAGCGTAAGAGACCATTCCACTTTCCAGACCCGAAACACATGGCAAGCGTATTAAAATCCAAATCGTTCACCTTGGGTACAAACACGGCTCAGACCGAAGTGTTCAACTGGGAGGATGTGGCGTCGCGTGCCAAGCATTACATCGATACCGTGCGAGAACAAGCTCAGCAGCTATTGCGCGAAAGCCAACTGGAATGCGCACGCATTCAAACCCAAGCCAAGGAAGAAGGAACTCGACTTGGCGAAAGCCAAGTCGAGCGGCTAGCCATGCAAATGGCCAGCCAGATCGCGGAAAAGCGTGTGCAGGAAGCCGCGCGTAGCGTCAAGACATTGTGCGAGGACCTAGAGGCCGCGACCCAACAATGGTTGAGGCAATGGCAACATGAGACCATTACGCTCGCCATCGGAATCACCGAGAAGATCTTAGCGAGGCAAATCGAATCCGACCCAAGTATTTTGATTTCATGGATCGAGGACTCGGTCCGGTTGATTCAAGGTCAACGACAAATCCTGCTTCGAATCCACCCAGAAGATGCCCAAAGGCTCTCCACCGCCTTGTCCGAGCTCGTTGACGACATGAAGCCGTCGGTAGAAATCCAAGTGGTTGAAGATGTCGCCGTCGGCAAGTTTGGTGTCATCCTGCAAACCCCCGATACGACCATCGATCGATCGCTTCAAACGCAACTCAAGCGACTTGTGGAAGAACTTCAATAGACATGTCCGATTCCAACCGCCTGCAGACCTTAGTCAACTCATTTCCTAGCATCCCGCGCAGCAAACACTGGAATCATTGTTTACAACGTATCGTGCCATATGGAATCAACGGGCGCGTTCGCAGCATTCGTGGAACTACCGTTGTGGTCGATGGGCTGCCCGTTCCTGTGGGTGCTTTGGTCCGAATCCTGCGCCGCAATCAAGAGCCCGTACAAGCCGAAGTCATCGGTTTCGATGCTGGCAGGACCATACTCGCGCCCCTCGATAATTTTGATGGCGTGGGACAAGGGGATACGGTCGAACTATTTCAAACCTACCGATCCGTAAACGTTTGTCCAGAGTTAATCGGTCGTGTGCTTGATGCAACAGGGACACCGATGGACGATGGCCCTCCTTTGCCATTCGGTATCAAGATGCCATGCGACGCGGCGCCCGTGCCAGCCTTGACACGCCCTCCGATCGACAAGATTTTGCCAACCCAGGTGCGTGCCATCGATTCCTTTTTGACCATCGGTTTTGGCCAACGTATCGGGATTTTCGCCGGTTCCGGAGTTGGCAAGAGTACGCTCCTGGGCATGCTCGCTCGCGGCACTCAAACCGATTGCGTCGTCATTGCCCTGATCGGCGAACGAGGTCGCGAAGTGCGTGAATTCCTAGACCGCGATTTAGGTGAGGAAGGACGGAAGAAATGCGTGACAGTGGTTGCCACCAGCGATCAACCCGCCCCCAAACGTATCCTGGCGGCTAAGACCGCCACCGCCATCGCTGAGTCACTGCGAGATCAAGGGAAAAATGTCCTCCTGCTCATGGATTCTGTGACTCGATTTGCGATGGCTCAACGCGAAATCGGATTGGCGGCCGGCGAAGTTCCCACGACGCGTGGTTATCCGCCAAGCGTCTTTGCCATGCTCCCACAGCTAGTCGAACGAACCGGTATCAATCAACGTGGCAGTATCACGGCACTCTACACCGTGCTCGTCGAAGGGGATGATACCAACGAACCGATCAGCGACGCGTTGAGAGGGCTACTCGATGGCCACATCCACCTGTCTCGAAGCATCGCAGCCCGCGGACGCTATCCAGCCATCGACGTTCTCCCCAGTCTAAGCCGTTTGCAGTCGCAATTGATTTCGAAGGAAATGCGACTTTCGGCCGAAGCCATTCGAAACATGATGGCGATCTATAAAGAGAACGAGGACTTGATCAATATCGGTGCCTACCAAAAGGGGAGCAGTCCCATAATCGATCGCGCCATTCAGCTTCGAGCCGCCATCGAAACACTGCTTATGCAGGAGCAACAGGAATTGATCCCTTGGCAACGCAGCGTCGACGAGTTAACCAAATTAGCCATCATTGCCACTTCGCAGGCTATTCCAAACGCGCCATCGCAACCGCTGGCTGGCAGTGCGAATGCTTTCGCCAACGGTGTCCCTGGATTGAGGGCGGCTTAACCCATCATGGCGAAATTCCGGCTTGCAACCCTCCTGAAGATTCGGGAACGTGATCGCGATCTAGCGGCCAAAGCCCTGCAAGATGTTCGGTTGGCACTAGAGAAGCTCGACATCGCGCAGCAGGAGATCGACCTAGCCAATCAGCAAATGAACGATGCGAGAAAGCAGTCCAGTTTTGGGGCCATCAATCTTCATCAGATTTTGGACGCACAACGCTACCAAATGGTCCTTTCGGCCCAGTCAACGCAAATCGCTGACCACAAAGGCAAGCTTAATCAAGAACTAGAGCGTCGCCAATTCGCCCTTGTGCAAAGCCAAAAAGCCGTCAAATCGCTTGAAAAACTTCGCGATCAGCGAGCACAAGCTGCCGACCTTCATGCTTTGGCAAGACAACAGGACAGGCTTGACGAATGGTCGAGCATTCGGCATGCAATGAGTTCCATTCGCGAAGCAAGCGAGCAATCTTCGACCGGAAATGACCTTGAATCCCAAGAACGCGGCTGAAAAGCCATACGAGTAATCTATGAAAAAACTGATTGGGCTCTTCTTGTGGTTTTGTGCAGCAACTTTCCTTGCTCAAATCTGTATCCTCGGGTTGGCGGCCGCCAAAGGGCATCTCAGTCGCAAAACCATTGCACAGGCCGTCGGTTTGTTGAACGGAATTGATATTCAAGGGGAACGGCTAAAGCAAGCATTAATAAGCGCCCGTGAAACGCCAACGCTTGCTTACGACGATATTCTCAATGCCAAGACCAATGCCTTGCTGCAACTCGATAGTCGCACCCGAGCGTTGGACAATTTGCAACGACAGCTAAGTGACCAGCAGCGCGAACTTCAGAAGAAAGCCGCTGACTTTGATGAACGCAGACAGCAGTTCGAGTTGAAGCAAGAGCAGCAACGCTCGGGACGCCAACTCGACAGCTTGAAGGAAATGCAAAAGATTCTGGAAAACATGGACCCGGTGGAAGCCAAAAAACAACTGACAATGATGCTAGAAAAGAAGGAGTTGGCGGATGTTGTATCGATCATTCGAGGTTTTCCACCCGATAAACAAAAGAAGGTCCTGGCTGAATTCACACAATTGGCGGATCAAGAAATGCTAGCTGACGTTCTACGAGAGATTCGGAGAGGCGAGCCGTTAGCGGAACAGGACCCAAAAACCAAAACTCCTTAGCGCTTAGGCGAGCGGCAGATTGCAGTATCCCAACCCGAAGCGTAAGCGAGGGACAATTTCGCAGGTCCCTCACTTACGTAGCGGGTTTTGATCAGTAGTTTTCACATCGCCGCTCGCCTTAGGGCTGATAGAAACATACTTGCAACCGAGGATGAACCTGATGGCAAACGACACGGCAATCAATGGCCTTTCCTCGTCGGACACGAGCATCGCGGCCCTTCGAAAGAAGTCGAAAGCGGAATCGATTGATGTCAGCAGACTATCGTTTTTCGACGAACTATTGAATCTAGGTCAGTTCGAGTCGATCGTTCCAGAAGCGGTTGGCCCCTCATCAGACACGAGAATTCCTACAGATCGAAGCCCAGACGATTCGTCGAGTAGCCCAACCGATGAATCGGTTGGTTCGAGCGAACGGAATCCTGATTCGGCCTCGGAAGCACCTCAACAACAGCAAGTGGTAGTTCCCTTGGCGCCGCAACTGCAAGCGAGCGGCCCGGAGAAAACGACCGAGGCCCGGTCATCCGATGTTAGTAAATCGACCGAAACTCAAAACCGGGACCAGTTAGGCGATAACGCGGTTACCGCCACCCATGCGAAGCTAGGTGAAAAAACAAGTGAGGGGGAGGAAGGGGATCTTGCAAATGCGAGAAAGAACTCCGTCACCCCCAACATTGAAAAGGATGTTTCTCCAGCGGCTGTGGAGAATTCACCTTCCCAAGCGTTGGTCCCAGAACTCGTGGAAAGCCACGGCAATGACCAAACCACATCCCCGGAGCTGTTGAGCCATCTCAAACCGAATCAAAAAAGTGGTGCTTCGACCAAAGCGTCCAATGTTGACACCGATGCATCGAAATCCGGGCAAGGCAAACCAAAAGCGGTTTCCAAGACGGAGAGAACACCGAGAAGCATCGAGTCGCATAACGATCCGTCCAATGAGAACAACGACGAAATCAGAACGACACGGCCCCGAAACAAGCGAGCCGAACATCTTGCGGAGCGCGCTTCGGAAAGTGATGCCGTTTCAAACAGCCTTAATCCCTCGAATTCAACGACCGCGATTGAACCCGAAACAGCGACCGCAAAAGACAAGTCCGATGCGCCTACAGACCCAGGTTCGGTCTCAGGCACCAGTTCGTTAAGCAGCTCGTCGCCGGTATCAAGTAGTTCGCCCCTGATAGCAACCCCGATCGCTCTCGGTAACGATGTTCTCAGAGGCAATGTGACCAGCAGCAGCCCAAGCCTTCGGCCAAACGCCGAAACAATCTCAGCGGTAGGGACCGCCACGACGCGCGGTGGTATTCCAACGGATCCCTCCAATTCAAGTTATACCAGTGCGGTTTCCAATCCTGGGAGGTCGGAACAAGGTCGTGGCGAAGTAGCTCGAAGCAACTCCGGAACGCAAATCTCAGCGTATCAAGAAGTGAAATTGGTCCAGCGAGTTTTACGTGGAGTGGAGCAGTTGGCCAATGGAGGAGGGCAGGTCCGATTGCGATTGCATCCGCCGGAATTGGGTTCGTTGCAAATGTCGCTGAGAATGGAGGCTGGCCAAGTTTTCGCAAAGTTGGAGGTCGAAAACTCAACAGCCCGCGACGCATTGTTAAATAACGTCCAAACGCTTAAGGACCGGATGGCAGAACAAGGGATGAATGTTGCGGCCTTTGAGGTGGAAGTTAGTACCGATTCGTCAGGTTCGGGTATGTCAGGCTCGAATATGCAAAGGGATGGCGGATCGGATAGCCAATCACGATGGGACAACGCGACCAGTCGCTTTGCTCAGCAAAACAGCAATCGCCTTTCGGCCGAGCCGGGGCCAGCCGAAAGAATGCCTGGGACAGCTTGGACTCGGAACAACGGTTCGCTCGATCTGAAGGTGTGAATTCGCAGCACCCCTCTAGCCAACGACGTGAAGGATTAATTCCTATGTTTCGCTTCCACTGGCTTCATGCCAGTGGGGCGACAATTGGCAGCTACTTGCAACCCGTGAAGGGCTAGGCTCTCCTCCGGTTTCATACCGGTGGAAGCAGCGTTTCTCGCATCCAGACGTTGCTCCCACCGAGTAAACTCGGTGGAGAGCTCGAACCGAATGTTCATGCTTGTAGCCGCCAATTGCTGCCTCCGTCGGGACGAGCCCGAACGGAAGGCGTAAGGTCAAAAAGCGTGCCATTTCATTGACCAAAATGCTTTACTGCGTTGCCCACCCTCCCTCCTCCCTCCTCCCTCCTCCCTCCTCACCCCTCCCTCCTCACCCCTCACCCCTCACCCCTCACCCCTCACCCCTCACCCCTAAACCCTAAACCCTAAACCCTAAACCCTAAACCCTAAAC
>JANMLD010000395.1:0-3904 GCA_031372345.1 Pirellula sp. | reverse complement strand
TCGATTCGCAAGCGTCGTTGACGTCCGACAAACGTGAAATCGCCCCCTAGCTCCAACAGGAAAGTCTCCAAATGCTCGATCAATGCGTTTTCGAGATCGGTCTCCGAGTATTCATCCTTAAGCCCCAGAAATTCCAGCACGAGCGGGTCTTTGATTTCCTGCTCTGCGGTAAGCAAGTCGCCAGACTCCGACACACTTCCCTTTTCGAGCATGGCCTTTTTGTTTTTTGAAGCAAGCGTGCGTTCAAAGAACAAGGTACTAATTTGTCGATCCAACTGGCGAACACTCCAACCACCTCGCAACGCTTCGGTCTCGTAGAACTTGCGAGCATCGGGATTGGCCACTTTTAAAAGCAGAACATAGTGAGACCAAGGCAGCGGAAAACGGGCCGCGATTTGACTGAGGTCGACTTTTCCAGACGCTGTCTGGAAAGTTGGGTTCTCTTGGGATTGCGCAGACACTGTCTGCACAATCTTGCTGCCTTTAGATTTGGCAGACGGTGTCTGCCAATTTCCGGTGTGTAAGTGTCCCTCAAATAGGTCAGACACTGTCTGACCTATTTGGCCCAGGTCTCTTTTTACGACTCGGGATTCGAAAAGGTCAGACACTGTCTGACCTTTTTCAAATATGTCATTGGTCAAGTAAAACTTTTTGAATTGCTTAAGATTCGTTGTGCTGAATCCCCTGCCAAAACGATTCTGCAAATCGTTGGAAAGCCTAAGAATCAATCGATCTCCATACCCCGCTCGTGATTCCCCGCCTTGCTCACTTTCAACAATCCTGCGGCCTACTTCCCAATAGGTCGCGGTCATGATTGCATTGGTGGCGCGAACAGAAGTGCGGCGAGCGGATTCTAGCAGTTCGACGACACCATTCAGTATGTCGTCATAGTTTGCAACCTCAAGCGAGGACGCTTTTGCCCTAGCTACGCCGTTTGTTTTCGTTGCTGCTTTCTTCTTCATTCTGTTCCACCTCCGTCTGCTGCGAGCTGCGATTGGGTTGTATTGTCAACTGTGTGCTAGGATGCTTTCGTTTTACTCAGCCGAAACGCGCTAGCGTCCGGTTTCCAAGTCGTACGTGTTCGTTGTTGTTCTGCCAACAACGGGGGCTAGCGCCCTGCGGCTAATGGGATCCTTGGGCTAGCTCGGCTTTGATCTCTTCTATGATTTCGATGATTCGACGCTCCTTTGCAAGAATATCATCTGCCAGTTGTTCCGGTGGTAGATGCACCAACGCATCAGCGCTGCTAGGATTCTTCTGATCTAGATTACAGGCAAGCAGATTGATTGAAAGCCTATGCGGCATCAACGGCTTTCGATCAATAAGTATCAGGCATAAACACCCAGTGAATAATCCAGTCTAGAGTAGTGCCCGAGTAATCAAAAGGGCTCAATCTTGGAGCCTTGTTTCCCTGCCCAGAATGGGCAGAACGGGCAGTCTTCGCCAACTGGAAAGTCTTCTCCCTCTTCGTGCGGGCAACCAATATTCTCGTCAACGATTACGGTTTGCTTAATTTTATAACTGCTCAGGAATTCAAGGATCTCCAATTGGACCTTCGGATCCGCTTTTACCTTGCTAGAAACGAATCGACGCAGGATCGGTTGCGCCGTAGCATGCAAAAATACTCCCACTACGATCTTGGTCGTTTGCTGGTCGTCCGGACCGTAGTGGGCGATGGTCCCAAGTGGGAACTTGGGATTCGATTCATCGAAACTGGAGTCATCGTCGGGCGTGGGACCGTTGCGAAACTCCTCGATTTTGGACTGCCACAGATCGAGATCCACTTGAGAAAACGTATCCATGTTCTCTTCGCTGATCATCATTCCTGTCTCTTCAAAGGCATAGATGATAGCGGCGTCCACTCCGGCTGCCTTCATGGCCATTGCCATACTATGTTCCATTTTCTCGAATTCCATGCGTTCAAAGAGGGGAGTATCAGGCGACGCGTTTGGCCCTAACGACTCTATATGTTTTCCAAGAAGACTCGCAAGGTCTTCGTCCATGGGTGCCAACCGATCGAAACTACCATCCTCATTCTCTTGAAACGAGAACTGTTTGTGGTAGCAACACTTTTTGAATTTTTTTCCGCTGCCGCAAGGACAAGGCTCATTACGCGAAGGCATCTTTAGACGTTTCCGATACAAATTGTCTGGTTGAGAATGAATTACTTCAGCGACAATGGCGCTAAGAATAAGTTATTATAAGCGGTATTCCGCCAGCCGCAGCGAGATCACAGGCCTAATTCCTTCGGCCGATCCATTTGGAAGTCGAAATCAAACGACTCGTAGCGAACTCGACTTGCAAGAAAAGTGTGCGGTTTCCACCCGGAACGACAGCGATCCAAGATGGATACCTACTCGGTGGTTCACTTCGATCTTGGGCGTTCCTAAGCCAAGTGCTGCGTCATGGCTAAGAGGCGTCCTGCCAATCGGCCGTCAGCCGGATCTCAGCGTTCCTGATTCGAGATGGAAGAAAGCAACCGACAGCTGATACCGGAGACTATTGCCGAGCTCGAGCCAAGCTCTCAGAGTTTGCGATCAAGCAGGTTTGCATTGGCGTTGCAACCCAAGCCCAATCGCAAGCCAATGCGCAATGGCTTTGGGAAACGCGAAACACATACTTGGTCGACGGTTTTACTTTCCAGATGCCGGACACTTCCGAGAACCAAAAAGCCTATCCGCAGCAAACAACGCAGAAACCTAGTTGCTGACCTGCATTTTCGTAAAGGTAAACGTCTTAGTACGCAAGATCACATCGTCAGTTGGAAAAAGGGGACTCGCCCAGAATGGATGAGCAAGGAAGAGTAAGCATCGCTTCCGACGAAATCACCCTCCGCGAAATTCGGTTTATGATTGAAGAGCCGGGCCGCAAGCAGGAAGCTTTTATTGTTGCGACGACGATGTTGGATCCTCAAGTTGAGGCCGCAGTGACAAAAGACCAAATTGCCGAACTATACGGCTAACGTTGGAATATCGAATTAGATATTCGCAGCATCAAGACCTTTACGAACTTGAGCCATGTTCGATGCAAGTCTTCGAGATTGACAGCACCATTCGTGCCTGGCACCTACCGCACCTGGCACCTACCGCACCTGGCACCTTTAGGTGTCTGATATCTGTTAGGAAAAAACAAAAATGGGAAACACAGCGACGCGGAGATCGCAGAGAAAATGAGGTTTCCTCTGCGATCTCCGCGCCTCTGCGTTTTAAATTGCGATTGCATGGAAATTTAAACGCTGAGGCGCAGAGGACGCAGAGTCTTGGCACGATGGATGGTGGTTACCGTCGGAAGTCAGATCCGAACTTTTGCCTCCGATCGAAGATTGCATCAGATCTGGTTTTCAGAATCAAGGCAAGCGTTTTGGAGTTGGAGACGCAGGGTGGGAACAGTTTGGAAAACTGTTCTACAATAAAAAAAGCCCGCTTGTGTTTCTGCAAGCGGGCTTGTTGTTGTTGAAAAATCCGGCAATACCTACTTTCGCACTGGTGGGCACTATCATCGGCTCCGAAAGCTTAACTACTGTGTTCGGGATGGGAACAGGTGGGCCTTTCGGATATGGTCACCGGGAGAGAAACACAGTGGCGGTAGCCGACTGTGTTCCTTAGGGTCTCTCGACCCTGTTGGTCTGTGACAATTTTTGGATTGGTAAATGTATACTTATGCAGCACAATTCAATATAGACCTGATACCACTGCTACTTAAAGCAGCCCTGTCATCGAAGACAGTCAGTGATTCAACACAGCCCTTTGCAGGAACTGCATCTTTAGTTGAAGCACAAGATACCGATGGTCAAGCGTTCGTCCATTAGTACTAGTTAGCTGAACACCTTACGGTGCTTACACATCTAGCCTATCAACCAGGTAGTCTACCTGGGGACTCTCGCTACAAGTAGCTACGAAACCTT
>JANMLD010000116.1:0-11571 GCA_031372345.1 Pirellula sp. | reverse complement strand
TATCCACTAAAGCTGGCATGGGCGATCACCATCCACAAGAGCCAGGGATTGACATTCGAGCGGGCCATCATCGACGCTCAAGCCGCGTTCGCTCACGGGCAAGTTTACGTCGCGCTCAGCCGTTGCAAAAGTTTTGAAGGCATCGTGTTGCGTTCGAGAATCGACTATTCGAGCGTCAAAACGGATCCGGTCGTCACACATTTTAGCGAACAGGCCCATCGCAACGCTCCCACCGCAAGTCAAATCCAACAAGCCAAACGGGAGTACCAAAGAGCCTTGATCGAGGAGCTCTTTAGCATGCAAGTCATTCAGCAGTGCTGCAATCAGTTGCGACGCACGTACCAAGAGCACCAGAGTGTGTTGACACCCGAAGCGTACGGGGATGCAACAGCCATGGCTGATCGAGCGCGAGCGGATTTGTTCGAAGTCGCAGACAGGTTTCGACCTCAGCTTGCCGGTTACCTGCAACAAGATGACCTGCCCGATGCCAACGCAGCACTCCAGACGAGAATTCGCAAAGCCTCGGGTTACTTTACGGAGAAGATTGGTGGATTGCTGCAGCAAGCTACCTCCCTTTCTACAGTCACAGACAATCAAGCGGTGAGCAAAGACGCGGTCGCCCAGCTCAAGGCGTTGCGGCTTGCTCTGTTTGCAAAGAGCACTACGTTTGCAGCTTGCAATTCGGATTTTTCAACGCACGCGTACCAGCGGGCCAAAGCCAATGCCGAACTGGATTTCGCAGCCAAGTTCGTCGCGACCAAGACGGCTGAATTGAATGTTCCTAAGGGCGTGCCACACCCAGAGCTCTACCGCCAGCTCTTGCAGTTTCGAGAGGAGACTGCTCGTGGTCTTTCAAGGACGCCGCGTGATGTCTTGCCCAGTCCGTCGTTGCGTCAATTGGTCGTAAGCTTGCCGACGTCCACTAGCAAAATTCGACTCATCCCAGGTATCGGTAAAGCGCGATTGAAAGAGTTTGGAACGGAAATCGGGAACATTATTCGAAAATACTGCGAGGCGAATCGCGTATCCACCGATCAAGTTCCCGACAGCTACAAATTCGAGGTCCAACCGAAAACGTCTCTCGAGTCACACACAACTTTTTCTTCGCAAGCTAAGCCAAACACCAAGATGCTCAGTTTTGAGTTGTTTCAAGCGGGCAGATCGGTCGAGCAGATTGCGGAGGAGCGACGTTTGGCGATCTCCACCATTCAGGGACACTTGGCTCATTTCGTTATCCTGAACCAATTGGACGTCCTCAGCCTGCTCAATCGCGAGAAGCTTGTCGACATTGAGCAGTATTTCGCGTCGAATCCTGCGTCGTCTGCCGCTGACGCAAGAGCGCATTTTGGCGATAAATACAGTTATGGCGAATTGAATCTGGCGATCAGTCATATCCTCAAACAGACTTAGTTTCGCCACCAGCCGATCACATTCGCACGCCCATCGACGCGATACCGAAGCAACCGATGCCAAGCGGCGTTTCGTTTTCAATGGACGCCGGTCGCGCTACACTGATGCGTCGAGCCATTTTCGACTTGATCGGACTGCCTCCAAGTTTGGACGAGTTGGAACAATGGAGTCAATCATCGAGCGACAACTGTTTTGAAGAACTCGTCGATACACTTCTCGAATCCCCGCACTACGGTGAACGGTGGTCGAGACATTGGCTTGACGTTGAGTGCGGTTCGAAAGAATCGCTATCTGTCCCATTGTCGAAATTCTTCCGGTGTATCGAATCGGCTGAATCGACTTGCTACAATAAAGTATTGTCTAAGCAACATATCCGTTGGTAGGGTTTTGAATTCCCAATGTTTGAGTCCTATTTCTAGCAAGTTCCTCTGCCACATGCATTGCAATCGTCCTCGAATCAGCCGATTCGGCAAGAAATGGTCCCAATGACAGCCGACAACCCGACAGCAGAATCATCGGACCCTGACTTTTCTGAAGATAGCGTTGGTCCTACCGAATTGATTCCAACGCAAATTGCTCGCTTTCGAATCGAACGCGTTTTAGGCCGAGGCGGATTTGGTGTCGTTTATTTAGGATACGACGAGCAGCTTCAACGCAAAGTTGCCATCAAAGTACCCAAGCACAATCTCCTCCAAAGGGCTGAAGATCGAAACCTCTATCTTCAAGAAGCTCGAACGGTTGCGGGGTTGGAACATCCCAATATCGTTCCCGTTCTCGAGGTTGGTAGCACACAAGAATTCCCAATCTACATTGTATCGAAATTCATCGTTGGGAAAGATTTGGCATCGCGCTTGAAAATCGGAACACCAACCATACGACAAGCGGTTCTGTGGATGATTGATCTTGCAGATGCACTGCGGGAAGCGCATCGCAAGGGTTTCGTTCATCGCGATGTCAAGCCACATAACGTTCTTGTCGATCCAGACGAACAGGTCTACTTGGTTGACTTTGGATTGGCATTGCGCGATGAGGACATCGGAAAACGTCTCCCTGCGGGTGGTACTCCCGCTTACATGAGTCCCGAGCAGGCGCGAGGTGAGGGGCACCGTGTTGACGGACGTTCCGATCTGTTTAGTCTTGGGGTCTTATTCTACGAGTTGCTCTGTGGCCGTCGACCATTTCATGCGAAATCGCAACTCGAGCTCTTCGAGCAAATCACGGATCTCGATCCGAAACCGCTGCGTCAATGGGTCGATTCCGTTCCTCCGGAATTAGAGCGGATATGCTTCAAGATGCTTGCAAAGCGCAAGTCGGAACGCTACTCAAGCGCAAGAGACCTTCAAGACGATTTGAAAATGTTCCTATCCAAATCACAAATCGATTTGCACTCGATTGATTCCATCCCTATCGGCGCGATCCGTTCACCTGTTTCAATGGACACAACTCGACCGACCAAAGACACGACATCATTGGTACCGACACCCTCTTCGCGTTCTCAGACATTGAAAATCGTTCCCAAGGGATTGCGATCCTTCGATCATCGGGACGCGGATTTTTTTCTGGAGCTCTTGCCTGGAGCCCGTGACAGAGATGGGCTTCCGGAATCTGTTGGTTTTTGGAAGTCGCGAGTTGAGGAGTTTGATGCCGATCAAACCTTTGCCGTCGGTCTGGTATACGGTCCATCTGGCTGCGGCAAATCGTCGATAATGAAGGCGGGGCTCCTGCCGAGACTCTCAACCGATGTTGTGTCCGTCTACTTGGAAGCAACGCCTGACGATACCGAGCGAAGGCTGCTGTCTTCGATTTGCAAGAAACTCAATAGCAAAGATGTCGAATCGATAAACAGATTGGTCGATTTACTTCACGAAGTACGCCGAGGAAGAATCTTGCCGCGTGGGAAGAAACTCTTTATCGTGATAGACCAGTTTGAGCAGTGGCTATTTGCTCATCCCAAAGCTGCGGGCGAATCTCTTTTGGAATCGCTCTTGCAGTGCGATGGTTCGCGAGTTCAAGCCCTCGTTATGGTTCGAGACGATTTTTGGATGGCCGCAACACGATTCTTTCGCGATCTCGATATTCCGCTCGATGCTAACAATTCATCCGCGGTCGATCTTTTTGATCTCGATCATGCGGAATGCGTGTTGAAAGCCTTTGGCCGCGCGTTTGGTAAGCTAGAATTCGACGACAAGGATGAAAAACAGGATTGTAAGCAGTTCATTACCGACTCAGTACGTGGCTTGTCTGAGGAAGGTAAGGTGATTTCGGTTCGGCTTGCATTGTTTGCTGAGATGATAAAAGGTAGGTCTTGGACTCTTAGCTCGTTGAGAGACGTTGGAGGGACCACCGGAGTGGGTGCCTCGTTCCTGGAGGAAACGTTTTCTGCTTCGGGGGCACCTCCGCACCACCGCTATCATCAGGAGGCCGCTAGATCCGTCCTGCAACTATTGTTGCCGGTGGCTGGTACAGAGATTAAAGGGTACAAGCGATCCACCGAAGAGCTTCTACACGCGTCACATTACGCCGGTCGTTCACGCGACTTCGACGAGCTTATTCATATTCTTGATGGCGAGTTGCGATTGATCACGCCAGTGGACAATTCGGAGACAAATGGGCTAGCCGAGACTGCAAATGAAGTATCCTCCAAAGAAATGCGGCTAACGACCGCTGCTCAGTACCAACTCACCCACGACTATCTTGTACCATCGCTTCGCGATTGGCTGACTCGCAAGCAACGCGAGACGCGGCGCGGCCGGGCCGAATTGAAACTCGCTGAGCGCGCAGCCGCTTGGAATGCGCAGGGGGAATCCAAGCAATTGCCTTCCTTAACGGAATGGCTGAGCATTTCCTGGCTTACGAATCGAAAGCGATGGAGCGAATCACAGCGACGCATGATGCAAAAAGCGAGAAAGGTGCATCTTACCAACTGGGGATCAGCCCTTGGCATCCTCTTGTTGATGGCAGTCGGAGTTCAGCAGTGGATGGCTGCGTTGCGTTGGGCTGGCCTCAAAGCTCAGACGCTGATTGCAATCGACGCAGCGCAAAACAATCTTGGCGCAAGTGTCAAATACACACTTCGTGATTTGCAAAAGCTACCAACGGAACTGGTAACCCCCGAACTCGAAATTAGGTTTGATGCGGAAAACGATCCGAAGCGAAAGCTTGGACTCGCATTTGCACTTGCCAGATATAAACAAGTCAAAACGGATTTCCTTGTTAGCCAAATCGATACGATCGGCCAAGAAGATTCAACGAATGTCATCGTTACCCTTGAGTTGGATCAGAAAGGGGCTCTCAGTGAGATTCTTAAGGAGGCAAATGGATGCGACAAACCACACTGGCGACGAAAAGCAAAGTTGGCGAGCGTGGCTCTGTACTTGGGGAGCAGCGAAATCGCAGAGGATATGTGCGCTATCGAGAATCGACCTGACCCAGAGCAGAGAACGTTGTTCATCGACGAATTTCCAAAATGGCTTGGCGATTTCCGGCTTGTACCTAGGATAGCTTCTGGCCTAGACAGCGCTTCGTTTCCGTCTGCGCTATGTCTGGCTACCGGGCAAATTCCATTATCGCGAATTGCGCCTGAGGAAAAACAGGCTTTGGAATCCATCGTAGTGCAGTGGTATCGAGGCAAGTCGGACTCCCCCACACACTCGGCAGCAGGTTGGATGTTGCGAAAATGGGGGCTCTCGCCGCCGGAAATTCCGGTAGCCAGCACGATAGCTCCTGGGCAACAGTGGATAGTGAATTCCGCGGGCATGACGATGTTACGTATCTTGCCGGGGACTTTTCATCAATTAGCGATTTCTAATGATGCGGAGACGGAATGCGATGTAGAAATCAAAAACGCATTTTGGCTGTCAGACCGAGAAGTTACAGTTGGGGAATTTCAACAGTTTGTGGATGACACGAAGGATACCCGCGACCAGCTACGTGAATGGAAGGGGCACGATGCGATCGTTAGCCCCACCCCTAGTTATCCGACGCAGCAAATGAGCTGGTACGATGCGATACAATACTGCAACTGGTTGAGTCGACGAGAAGGTCGTGTGGCTTGCTACGAAATGACAGGAGAGAAAGATACGGATACTGACGGCAAACAGACGGATTACGACGGTTGGCAACTTAACACCAATCCGTCGGGGTATCGTTTGCCAACGGAATTGGAATGGGAGTATGCATGCCGAGCAGGCACCACGACTCCATTCTCAACCGGTAGCGATGAGACCAACTTGGTTGCCTATGCGCATTTCTCGAGTAAAGGCACCTCGATTGGTGGCGACAAGATGCCAAATGGCTGGGGGCTGTTCGATATGCACGGTAATGTATGGGAGTGGTGCGAGTCCTATCGAGGGGCGCATCGGGTTTTCCGGGGCGGCAGCTGGTTTAGCGATCCTGGACGCGGCCAGTCGGCATTTCGGCTCAAAGTCTATCCTTCAAATCGCAGCTTCGACATCGGCTTCCGGCTTGCAAGGAATTCTACGTAGGCCGGTTCGCTCCGCGACCGGCGGTCCGTGCGAATCGAATCGCACATGCTCTCGCCTTCTAAACAAGAGAGGACTGGTTAGCTGCCGCTGGTAGATGCATCTGTATGGATCGATTTACGCAAGCCGCGTTAAAAAACAGGACATCTGTCGGCGGAGCGACAGATCTACGTAGGCCGGTTCGCTCCGCGACCGGCGGTCCGTGCGAATCGAATCGCACATGCTCTCGCCTTCTAAACAAGAGAGGACCGGTTATGTCAGGCTCGAGCCATTTCCGCATCTATTCGACCTTGAGCTTTCGGCGAAATACCTTGTCGCCATTGGTGACGTAGAGATACTCATGATTTGCGCCAGCCAACGTGCAACTTGTTAGCGGTTGCGATGCCGTTGGCTTTGGCAGAACGCCACACTGGCGACCCGTTGGATCAAAAATCTGAATGCCTAGCTCTGAGGTAACGTAGTAGCGACCGGACTTGTCGACCGCCATGCCGTCTCCTTTGGAAGCAGTCTGGTACGGGGGTGGTTCATTGAACTTAAAGTTACCCTTCGGATCGATCGGTAGCCGCATTGTCATCGATGGCATTTTGGCATCCAGCGTTCCGTCCGCGTTCACTCGAAACGTCCAAACATTTTCGCCACCGGAATCCGAAACTGCCAGAGTTCCTCCGTCGAGCGAAAGGGCTATGCCATTGGGCCGCGCGATGCCGGTGTCGACCGAGGTTGTCTCGCGCGTCTTGATGTTGATTCGCGTAATGCGTTGGTCCTTGGTTTCGGTGATGTAGAGAAAGCCATCGGAACTTACCGCGAGATCATTAGGAATGACGTTGGTTGCGATTTCGTTGATTGCGCCGGAGTCGGGGTCAATCGAGACAACGCGCTTCTTGGCACCCTGACAACCGTACAACAGGCCATCTGGGCCAAACTTGAGTCCACTTACCGCTTCTTTGACGAGCTCGATTCGCTGTGCGTCGTCGACCTTCACTTTGTAGACCGCCGGAGCCTTCATGTCGGAATAGTAAAAGCTGCCATCGCTGCCTGGACATGGAGCATCTGCAAAGCCTAAGTTCTCACTGACCAGCTCCCAAGTCTGATCCGGAAGCAGCAGATGGAGCAAGGTCATGTCCCCTTTGAGATCCCCCTTTGTGTCCAATACAGCCTGATGTTTTTCTTTTCGCCAAAGCCACTTGAGCGCTTCCGGAAAGAGTGCGCCAGCGTGGTCCGCATTGTGCCCATAGCCTTCGTCCCAATCAAACCGAACATCGTACCCCATGTACTTCAACGCAGATGCCATCAGTCTATTAGACAAAGGCCAATTGCCAAACGGGTTATCCAGGTCGCCGCTGGTGTCGGCTAAGTAAACGCGAATGGGCTTAGGTTCGGTTTTGCGAATATGCGAGGGGTAGAGGTTACCACCTCGGAGGTTGGTGAAACTGCCGATACTTGATAACACTTTGCGAAACGCATCTGGTCGCTCCCAAGCGGCCGTAAACGAACAGATTCCCCCGGAGCTGGCTCCGCATATTGCTCGCATCTCAGCATCCTTTGAAATGGAAAATTGCTTTTCGACTTCGGGAATAATCTCTTCGGTTAGGAAACGAGCGTACCGATCACCGAGGCTGTCGTACTCGAAGCTGCGATTGGAACTCTCCCATGCATTCTTTGGCTTCCCTTTGGACTTGTCATGACCTGGATTGATAAAGACGGCGATCGTGGGTGGCATCTCGCCACTTGCAATCAGATTGTCGAACACGATGGGGACTCGAAAGCGGCCCTTTACGTCGACGTAGGAATGCCCATCCTGGAAAATCATCAACGCTGCGGGTTTCGCTTTGTCATACTGGGCAGGAACATAGACCGACCAGTCTCGCACTGTATTTTCAAAGATTTTGGATTCCCAAACAGGCATCTGCTCGACTCTTCCATGCGGCACGCCGTCACGCGCTTGTGCATCGGCATGCGGTTTCCAGTCTTTTTTTTCTTGAGCTGGGGCAGGCGTTGAGGGCGCAGGCGTTTGATCAGACCAAAGCCAGCGGAGTGCTTTGGGGATTTGGTCACCGCCCCAGTTCCCGCTGTGTCCACCATCGGTCATGACGAATTGGTTTTCGTATCCGGCGAACTGAAGCGCCGATGCCAGATCTTGATTTCCAAGCGGCCAGTCCCCGAACAAATTGTTGAGGTCGTCTTTGCCGTCCTGCAAGTAG
Source organism: Pirellula sp. (assembly GCA_031372345.1). Lineage (GTDB taxonomy): Bacteria > Planctomycetota > Planctomycetia > Pirellulales > Pirellulaceae > JBKCUI01. The sequence goes on along the minus strand of JANMLD010000116.1, from coordinate 3,479 downwards.
ACCTTGATGGCTTTCGATTTCGATTTGGTTTTGCGAACCAAAGCAGGGTAATCGTATCCGCCACGGATGTTGGTAAAGCTTCCAATGTGGCTTAGGACTTTTCCGAATTGATCTGGTTTCTCCCAAGCGACCGTGAAGGCGCAGATCCCGCCGGATGAGATACCGCTGATTGCACGTTGCTTAGGGTCACTTGAGACATTGAGTCCCTTGAGTGCGACGGGCAGAAACTCATCGACGAGAAACCTAGCATAGCGGTCCCCCATGGAGTCGTATTCAAACGATCGATTGCTACGGTCCTTTGCTCCGGGCTTGGTTGCCGGGATAGTACCGGGACTAACGAAGACCGCGATGGTAACTGGCATGGCTTTTTGGTGAATCAAATTATCGAATACGATCGGCACACGAAAGGCACCATCAGGCTTGGAATATCCGAAGCCATCTTGAAAAACCATCAAGCAGGCGGCTGTATTGGGCGTATATTGTTCAGGCACGTAAAGGCTGAATTCGCGTCGAGTGCCAGGAAAGATCTTACTTTCCGAGAATACACCCGTGGTCATTTTGCCTTTCGGTACGCCAGCCTGCACGTTGCGATCAGGGTTGGTGGGATTGAGCTGGTCAGCGGCGCTCACAGTTGACTGAACAAGGACCGCCGACAAGCAGAAGAAAACCAAGGCTATAAAAGCAGCGAGCCAAGACATGGAGAGTTTCATATTCAATTCAAGAAAATCGGAGAGGGAGGGGCAAAGGCAGGGCAACATTGTAACGACAATTGCCCCTTCGATGTTTTGAGGCAAGTTGAGCCCGACGGCCAAGCCACCTACGTTCTTCCGCTGGTGCAAGGCGAGCGGCAGCCCTTGGCAGGTCGTTTTCACTCTGCCGCTCGGCCAAGGCGCCGCCCTCACAACATTGATGGCACCCCCCCTCGTTGGAGTGGGTGACAAGATGTTTCATGGCGGGCAATAGTTGAGGAGACTGTCCACTATGGATCACGAGGGGATAGTCGCAAATGTCAGACACTGTGTTAAGATGGTAGTCTACACCCTTCGAACCGGTCAAAATGTTTTCGGTCAACTCGGTTCATCGGTTGACCCAACTGCACCAGGTTTTTGGTATGTCCAGTAGAGTGTCCGCTCTTTCAACGATTCTGCGTTCCCCCATGCGAATCCTTGCGCTGGTGCTAATGCTGGTCTTCACCGCGGAAGTCGCCGTGATGTTGGTGTTGCCGTTGATTACCCCTATCGTCATGGGCGAAGCGATTCGGGCAATTTTAGACGCCTTCCTGCTCACCATCGTTTGCGCACCAGCCTTGTGGTGGGTCATCATTGGACCACTTCGTAGAATTGCGATTCAAGAGCAACAACGGAGTGAAACCATTGTTGCCAATGCGAGCGAGAGTATTCTCACATTCGATCGCAAAGGTGCAATTCTTTCCTGCAATCGCTCCACCCTCGATTTGTTTGGAGTCTCAGCAGATCAGTTGATCGGCAAGTCAGTTCAATCGACGATTCCAGGTCTACCCACTCAACTGGAAGACTTTCCAGTTGGGTTTCGGCTGACAGCGGTTCGCTCCAACGGTGACTCTTTTCCTGTTCAAGTTTCCGTAAGTGAGTACCCATCGGAATCGCAGTCCATTCGTATTGCTATCCTCCGTGACCTCACATGGTCTGAGCGAGCAGAGCAGGAGAGATTGGAAAGAGTGCGTGAGACCGAGGCTTTGCGCGCTCAACAGATGGCAACCCTTGCCCAACTCGCAACAGGCGTTGCACATGAAATTCGCAACCCGTTGACCTCGATTAAAATGCTGATTCAAGTAAACCGAGCATCGTTTGCAAAAACAGGGCTACCGACCGATGATCTTGAATTAGTGGAGTATGAGATCCGCAGAATGGAACGATCGATCAACAGCTTGCTCCAATACGCTAGACCCGAAAAATGCGAATTCACGGAGTTCGATTTGCAAGAAGTTTTGCGTCGAACGGTGCAGTTGATTTCCGGCCGTTGCGAATTGCAAAACGTCGAACTATCCATCAACCCTCCGAGCCATTCCTTGAAGCTCATTGGGGACCCGGCCCAGATCCAGCAATTGCTTTTAAACCTCACTCTCAATGCACTGGATGCCATGCCAGAAGGCGGTCGACTAAGCATCAGCATCGAAACCAAGGAATCTGCGATTGAAATCGCTGTACGCGACTCTGGGAGCGGAATCGACAGCAACATGCTCAACCAGCTATTTACTCCATTTGCCACCACCAAGCCAAACGGTGTTGGATTGGGGCTTGGCATTTGTCGACGCATCGCAGAGGCCCATCACGGCACACTAAGCGGAGTCAATCAAATCCTGGGCGGGGCAGAGTTCCTACTTACGCTACCGCTTGCCTCTTCAACGAACACTCTATTTTCATCGTCAACGAACACCATGGCACAAGCATGCAGAGTCTCTTAGTCATCGATGACGAAACCTCCATTTTAAGGGCTTTCGAACGCGCGTTTGCAAATGAAACAACGGCAGTCCTGACTGCCAAGACCGGGCATGAAGGGGAGAGAAAGTATTGCGACTTGAAACCAGACGTGGTGGTTATTGACCTTAGTCTGCCAGATACAACTGGGCTGGAATGCTTTAAGCGATTGCGAGTGATTGACCCGCGAGTTCCGTTTATCTTTATTACTGGACACGGAACGGTAGAAACGGCCATCGAGGCTACGAAACTAGGTGCCTATGACTACTTATTCAAGCCATTGGAATTGGACGAGATCCGCAGCGTCGTGGAAAAGGCATTCGATCTGAGCCGCATGATCCGAGTGCAACCAGTTCTAGCTGGCGAGGAGGACACTGCCGCAGATGCAATCGTTGGTCGATGCCGAGCGATGAAAGAAGTTTATAAGTCGATCGGTCGAGTCGCTTCGCAGAACCTGACCGTATTGCTCTTAGGCGAAAGCGGAACTGGTAAAGAAGTCGTTGCGCAAGCCATCTACCATCACAGCGACCGAGCGAAAGGACCTTTTCAGGCAATCAACTGTGCTGCCATACCGGACGCCTTGCTTGAAAGTGAGATGTTTGGGCATGAAAAGGGTGCGTTTACCGACGCGCAACGACAGCGAATTGGTAAGCTCGAGCAAGCGGACGGAGGAACGTTGTTTCTCGATGAGGTGGGCGACATGTCACCGATGACGCAGGCCAAACTCCTTCGCGTGCTCCAGGACAATTCGTTTGAGCGGGTTGGGAGTAACACTCTAATCAAAGTAAACGTCCGAATTATCGCAGCCACCAATCACGATCTCAAGAAATTGGTCTCGGAAGGATTGTTTCGGCTCGATCTCTACTACCGTCTTAGCGTGGTTTCCATTCAACTGCCACCACTCCGCGAACGAGAAGGCGACCTTCGCATTCTGGCCGAGTACTTTTTGCGGAAATATAGTAATGAGTTCGGTAAAGACATTAGAACCATCGCGCCTGAAACGCTCAAATTGTTAGAAGCATA
>JANMLD010000107.1:0-63192 GCA_031372345.1 Pirellula sp. | reverse complement strand
GCACCGTTTTTCGAGTGTAGTCTTTGAGGGATTCCGTGATTAGCTTGCCGTCGGTACCGTAGTATTGGACTCGCTCAGCCACGATTTGGACTGCGACGTCGTCTACATAATACTTATTGCGAGGCGGCCGTGGCGGTGAGGGATCAATCAGACTGCCGCCATTGCCTGTGTCGGTGCCGTCATCCGTTTTTCCCTCTGGATCTTCGACTTCCCCATCGATGTCATCAGCGTCGGTAGGACCTTCGCTGCTTTCGTCGTCGGGCGGATCTTCGGGTGGTACCGGTGGATCCTCTGGTCCGGGCTCATAGATTTGAACCGGTTCGCCGTCGAAGTTCTTATCGGCGAATAGCTCAGTCGCCTTTTTGAAGTCCATGATCGTGAAAAACAATTTGCCGAAGTCTTCATTGATTCGAGTGCCACGTCCGATAATCTGTTTGAACTTGGTCATCGATTGGATGGTCTTGTCGAGAACGATCAACTTGCAGGTCTGAGCATCGACGCCAGTGGTCATCAACTCGGAAGTTGTGACGATGACCGGGTACTTCTCCTCTGGATGGATGAACTGATCGAGTTCGGCCTTTCCCTCGGCGTTATCGCCAGTAATACGCATGACGTATTTATGATTCTTGGCGACCATGTCTGCGTTCTGGTTGACCAACGCTGAACGCATCCGCTCGGCGTGATCGATGTCGTCGCAAAAAACGATGGTCTTGTCGAATCGGTTGGTAGCTTTTAGGAACTCGGTGACCTTCTTGGCAACCAAAATGGTTCGTTGTTCCAATACCAGGGTTCGGTCGAAGTCCTTTTGGTTGTAGATACGATCCTGAATGACCATGCCGTTCTTATCAGTCTTTCCGGCTTCTGGGCGCCAACCGGTATCTCGGTCAATATCGATGCGAATCACTTTATAGGGGGCCAGGAATCCGTCCTCAATGCCTTGCTTCAGTGAGTACGTGTAAATCGGCTCGCCGAAATAGTCGATATTAGAAACTTCCTTGGTCTCTTTTGGCGTTGCGGTTAGCCCTACGTGAGTGGCGGAAGTGAAGTACGTCAGGATCTCGCGCCAGGAGGAATCTTCGGCGGCGCTACCTCGATGGCATTCGTCGATCACGATCAGATCGAAGAAGTCGGGCGAGAACTGCTTGTAGATGTTCCGCTCTTCATCGGTTCCAGTCACGGCTTGGTATAGCGACATGTAGATTTCGTAGGACTTGTCGATCTTGCGGTCCTGTTGAATCGCGGAAGTCACATCGGAGGATTTGCTCCCTTTCAATTCGATCGTCTTGCTCTTGGGGCTGAGCTTCGCCATTGCACCTTTGAAGTGTTTGAAGTCGTTGACCATGGTCTGGTCGATGAGGATGTTGCGATCGGCCAGGAACAAGATTCGCTTGGCCGCGCCTGACTTCCAGAGTCGCCAGATGATTTGAAACGCGGTGAATGTTTTGCCGGTACCTGTCGCCATGACTAGCAACACGCGCTTTTGCCCGTTCGCGATCGCTTCGACTGTGCGGTTGATAGCGATCTCTTGGAAGTAACGTGGAGTCCGACCGCTGCCGTCAGAAAAGTACGATTGAGTGATCACCGGCAGAGTTGCCGGCACAATGTTTTTTGCCTGGCAATACTTGGCCCAGAGTTCGATTGGGGACGGGAACGAGTCGAGCGGCAACTCCTGCTCGACGGCACCGGACGTTGCAAGTCGATCGTGGAATAGAAATCCGTCTCCGTTCGTACTAAAGACAAATGGAACGTCAAGTGTCTCCGCATAGGCAAGGGCCTGCTGCATCCCAGCGCCGACGCTGTGGTTGTTGTCCTTGGCTTCAATAACTGCAAGTTTGAAATTGGAGCGATGGAACAGGATCAAGTCCGCAAATTTCCGCTTCCCGCGTTTGACGGTTTTGCCTTTTACTAATACAGGGCCGTCAGTGAAGTAGACTTGCTCACGAACCTGATGTTGGATATCCCAGCCAGCGGACTCCAAGGCCGGTACGACAAACTTGGTACAGATGTCTCGTTCGGTTAGCTCGCTTTTCTCTAACGGTGTCAATCGAACATCCTGTGGGCGAAGGGTGGTTTTAGTCGACTTCCGGGTCTAGGCTTGAAAGAACCAGATGCCTTTTGGAAGTCACCAGTATACCTTGGCACACGGCGGCATGTGCGTGGCCGAATTGCAAGCTTGTAGCCGACTAACCCAACTGGATACACTAGCTTCATCGCTTTTTGTAATAGCCCGGTGGAGACGCCGAAGCTTTCAGAAATGGCCCATGTCGATTTTTAATCGTCCGACATGGTTTTTTTGCGCAAGGCCTTTAGATAAAGACGGACCTATTTGTAGCACAGACTTAATCTGTGCGACTGGTCGATTCGGCGTGGAGCCTAACACAAGGAGGATCTATTTCGGACTTTAACAGTGCACCGGCACTATTGAAAAAATACGAGCATCTTCCGTAATTAGGCTTTTCAACTCTCTTCAAACCACCAAAAGTTGTTCGAAGGTCGTGTTCACGGCTATCCAGCGACAGGAAATCTTCTATCACTCGATCGCTAGCCCTTATCGAGCGATCAACAATTGTGTCTAGAATCTCTCCCGAAATAGAGTCTCGATGGGTACACGACAATTCTCTTGTGAATTTATAAAACTTTTCCAACATGCTGTTACGAGGTAGTCGATTATTACTGTAGCCTGTAACAACCCCGATTGGCTTGGAGTCTCCTGAGCTAAACGCCTCCCAAAGTCCATTGCAGTCACCTGTTTCTGATCCATGGTGGCTGATTTTTACAAATTGCGAGCAGAGTCGGTTTGGCTCAAATGTGGTAAGTACGAACTCCCAGTTTTTCTTTTCTACGTCGCCTCCCAATACCAAATTGAATTTCTTGCATTCAATTAGGAGTCCAACCGAAATTCTGTTGTGTGGAAGTTCAAATGATTCTCCGATTGGAGTGCCGGATTCCGTGCTTTTTGGGAGCGCAGCCTCGTATGCATCAATCTCTGCATCACATGGAGAAAGACCTGTAATTTTGAAGGAAGGGGTCTTCGGCAATTTTGGTGGATAGACGTGAAGATTTGCAAGTACTCTCTCCTGTGACTTGCCCTTTGAAATTTCTTTCCATTTCGCGTCAATCGCAAGAAGCTCTCTTAGTGCACGCTGTCTACCAGTGTCTCCGTGTTGAAGGGCATGGAAGTTTTCGGTCAAGAGTATGCTCTGCAACCTATGTGGGGTCATGGCCGCGGAACGAAAAAACTGGTCCGCTGGAGTGGATGCCAGAATCTGGCTCAGTCCAAAGTAATGATCGTCGTGGGGGTGAGTTAAGCAAATGAATGCCAAGCGTTTGACATTTCTCTTTTCCAGGTAGGCCACCATTGGATTGCCAGCAACATCACTGATGTCGCCACGAAAACAGCAATCAACCACTGCATATCGCGAGTCAGGCAATTTAAGGATTAGCCCCTCACCCTTTGAGGAAGAACCGAACACGTGCACCTCCAGCCAACTCATTTGTCTGGGCTTGGCCCACCATAAACGCGCCTCAATTCCGCCTTCAAATTTGCCATTTCCCGTTCAGAAACGCCGTACAAAACTGGAGGACCGATTACCGCTTTGATTTTTCCATTTGTCTGCACTGTCTTGCAGGAGAAGTAGCTCCCAATACAAACGGACAGTCCATCAAAGGCGGACAATGGGCGAGTTCCTACAAACTCTGTCCCATCCTCGGCAACCAATTGTACTCTTGCGATTTCGCCTTCAATTCCAATGACCCTACCGGTAAAAGTGTCGAGGACAATCTCCTCCGAATGAAGGTACGCGGGTGTACTGGGATGGGCGTGCCATTCGCTTCTTTCATTTGAGTAAATCGAACGCTGCGAAATTGACTTTGCCCTATCCAACAGGGATTCTTGGTCTGAAAGTATGTCACCCTGGATTGTCTTTCTGTCGGGATCCACAGAACGTCCAGATGACCGCGGCCGATCATCGTATGCAACGCGGTTTTTATTTGAATCATCTATTACTTCCTCGGGGCTGCGCACCGACCCTGTCGCGTCCTCATCGAATTTCTGCGGATATACTGTCGCATCTCTGTTTGGAATCATTGGAGAAATCATTTGGATTTATCGATCTGTTTTAGATGTCATTTACTATTTGCAAAGGAATGTCTTTTTGCCGGTCTGAAACGAACTTCCCCCACTCAGTAAGCTTCTCAACCGAAAAATTAGCCGATTCATCGAGAATGGCAAAACGCAAATCGACATCAATGAATACGAAGTCATTTGGAAGACTTGCAACTATCGAGTCGATTGCCGGTTGGTCAACATGACCGCCAGCGGAAAGGGAGTAACCTACATGTTTCGTCCATTGCTTTTTGGACATTGCACCCAAAATCAATCGACCTCTTTTCTGGGGTTCTGCCTTGTCTTCTAACTCCAGTGTGATTGCAAAATCTTTGACCTGCATTGACGAAATCTCAGCCAGTTCCTGTAGGCTTTCATTGAAATATATCTTCAAAAGCTTGCCAATAAGCTTCGCTTCTGTTGCCGATCCTCGATCGATTGCGAACCATTGTCTTATTCCAACCGCAGTTAGATTCTCAACACCCAGCCCGGAAAAACATGTTTTGAGCCATACGACTCCCCGATCAATGGCGTCTTTTTGCCTGTCGATTGGTGAATCGAATTCTGCAATTACGCGTTCAACATGCAACTGAACACGTTCGTGATTTTTCCGGTCTTGAATCTCAACCGAAAACGGCGTTTTTTGCCAGTCGGAAACTTCCATCAGCCCAAGCACTGTCGTTCCAACGCTGTCCAATTTTTGAAAGTAGTCGAGTTGTGGTCTAAAGCGAGCCTCAACTACTGTTTTCCTTGGAAGAATCACGTGCATGGATTGTCGAATCGATTACGCTTGTTTCCAGCGATTGAAACGCACTCACCTTCAATAATGGGTAGAACCTAGCTGCTAAATCTAGTCCATTGATCGGCTTTTTGCATTGCGTTGTTGCGATTTTCTCGCAACTAACCTTACGCAAACCTGAAACACATATCCCGCTAACTCTGCCCGAATTTCGAACCCAACCCGTTTGGTGGTATGTAGTTATGTTTCCTTTCGCTGGAACAGGAACTTAGTTTTTTGATCCCTCCAAAAGGTGGGCTGAATTTGCAAAAAATGTTTAGTAGAAGCAAAACAATCTCCGTTCAGCGATAAGCCTACTGGCTTAGCAGCGTAACCAGCTGCCGGACGTCCTGACGGCTCGTTCGTTTCGCCTTCGAAAATCCGTAGACACTGAGGGGTCGATCTACTCGCTGGCAATCGTCGATAAGACAATTAAGAGTTTGCTGTTGGTCATCCCAATTGCCTCGCCACTTGCCGCGTACTCCGCGATCAGCCGGTTGTACTTTTCCTTGCTCAATTTGGAGCCGTACGCCCCAAGCATGTAGTCCTTGCCGGTAATTCTGACACGTGCCTGTCCGGAAGAATGTCGCCGGTAAGACGGTAGTTTCATAGTTTGTCTCCCAGTGTAGAGTCGGGAAGCTTCCCAAAACCCACTAGGCCGGAACAATGAAACTTTAGTCAACAAACACAAGAAATAACCTTGAAATTCGTTGATGGACACCAAAAAGCGAGTGATGAGATTCGAACTCACGACATACAGCTTGGGAAGCTATCACTCTACCAACTGAGTTACACCCGCATCCAATTGAATGTAACCGAGCAGTTCGGGAAAAGCAAATCCTCTCGGTTTTCGCTGGTGCGGTTTTTCGTTTCCATCCAAGACCGCAATCCACAGAGATAATGCCAATCTCCAAATCGCATTGTGCCGCGATATCTTAAAGCTGGGATCAATCCCAGCACTCCAAAGGCCCGAACCAACGAGCTACACTGTAGGACAAACCTGAATCTCCCAAAAAATAGAGGCTTCTCGATGACCAACCAAATTCGACAACTTTTTGTCCCCATATTGTTGTTAGCCTTATTTAATTCACTCACCTCATTCGGAGCCGACTCACCTCAGAGGAATGAGCTTCCGCAAGTGTTGATCATCGGCGACTCTATCTCCATCGGCTATACACCGCACGTCAAACAGATGCTGCTGGCCGAAGCCAACGTCGTTCATAATAAAGGCAACGCCGGGCCAACCGAAAACGGTCTGAAGAATATCGATGAGTGGATCGGGACTACCAAGTGGGATGCCATTCACTTCAACTGGGGCTTGCACGACCTCTGTTATCGCCATCCTGATTCCAAGACACAGGGACGCAGGGACAAGATCAATGGAACTATCAGTACAAGCCTGGATCAGTATGAAAAGAATCTTGAAATCCTCGTCCAGCGACTCAAAAAAACCGGCGCTGCGTTGATCTGGGCCAGCACGACCCCTACCGCCTTTGGAATCAGCCAGACGATGGGCTGGCGTTACCACCACAGGGGAAGAAAAACAAGATCAAGGCCGCAGCGAAGTGAGTTTACCGTCATTTGACACAACCGACCAAAATAGGAAGCACGCTCCGCCGTGTCGGCCGCTCGTCCGCATTTCGTGCGATTCTAGGTGGACGGCACATGGAATGTGCCTACTACTTTGACTTTTGTCGGCTGCCTACTTCATTACCGCCGGCACAAAGAACCATACCAACGTCAATACTACGCAGATGGTATATGCCATAAACAAACTTGGACGGAACACTCGCAAAGGGACGTAAGCGTCGCTCCGTTCAAACAGCTTACTCAGCACTCGCCAATAGTAACCCGCCGCGATGACCGCGTTGAATGCCATCAGCACACCCATGGCGATCGACCAAGGATCCTTGGTTCCCGCTGCAACCGTACCCATAAACACCAGGAACTTCGCCCAAAACCCTGCCGTGAGCGGCAATCCTATGAGACTGATCAGACACACTGTCATCCCAATTGAAGCTGCAGGGCGACGATAAAACATGCCGGACAAATCGCCAATGAGCTGCGTCTTGCCTCCCGCCGCTTCAATCTCACCCAAACAGGCAAAGAACCCAAGCGTCATGGCGGCATAAGCCGCAAGGTAAGAGAAAAGCACATTCGGTTCAGCGTTTTGCCGAAGCAGCGCGGTCAATGCGAGCAACAAGTAGCCGGTATGTGCAACGCTTGAATAAGCCAACAATCGTCGAAGGCTGCTCTGGGCTGACGCCATGAAGTTGCCTACCACCATCGTCAATGCCGCACACACAAATAGGACAGGCACCACCACTGCGATCGCTTCTGTTCCTAGACCGGTGCCCAACACTCGAATCAACGCGACGAAGCCTGCCACCTTGGGCAAGTAACTCATGATGCCTGCTAGCGTTAAACTGGTCCCCTCGAAAACATCGGGAGCATAGAAGTGAAAGGGTACTGCCGTGATTCGAAACGCCAATCCGCACATGACCATTACCACAGCGAACGACACCAGCTTCCCGCCGGAAGCATAACTGCTCTGAATCACTTGCAAATTCGTCGAGCCAACAAAACCATACAGGTAGCTAATGCCAAGCAAGAAAAAACAGGACGCGAAAGCACTTAACAAAAAGTACTTGATCGTCGCTTCCGAGCCCGCATTGTCCCCTTTGGATATTCCAAGCATGATGTACGTTGGAATACTGATCAGTTCCAAGCCGAGAAACAGGGATACCAAATCGTTCGATGCACCCACCAATGGGATGGCTCCGACGATAATCAGCAGGCAACCATAATACTCGCCGAGATTGGCTCTTGGTGCCGTTGACCAAGACATCAAGATCAGGATCAAACCACCCAACAACGCGAGTCGTTCGGATGCCAAAGCTGTACTGTCGAACCGAAACAAGCCTTGGCCGAGTTCGGCCGGAACATTCCGCATCATCCCCAACAGTGCGGCAAATCCCAGGATGAACAGCGAACTGACAGCTACGGCTGTGCGTTGACCATGCACATCCCGTGCAGGTCCCGGTTTCAATACCAGCGACGCGGCCATCACGATAGAACCACCCAGGATCAACGTGATCGCCGGCGCCATTAGCGTCAGAGAGGATTTTAAAGTTTCGAGTGTATCCACAGTAGGTTTTGGCTTTAAAGTTGTTGCGGGAGACGCTGCTTACGCGGAACGAAAGGCGACATGGCTAAGGTTGGACTTGAGCTACAAACTGGTCGATTTCCGGATGGATCGCCTTGGCGCTCGGTTCCGAAACGATGGCGATACGTGCGATGTCCTTTTCGATCAGTCCAATCGTGTCTTGAGGTCGCACGCCGATGAACAAACAGACTGCCGCCAGCGCCACTAAAGGCGAAAACTCCTTGAACCCGATATCGTCCGTTAAGCCTATCGCGACTTTGCCACTTGAATGGCCATCGCTTCCAAAGAGCAGTCGCTGAACGATGCGCAGTCCGTACCAAGCTCCCAGGACGGTCCCAAGAACGGCCACTCCAGTAAAAAGTCCAGAGACTCGCATCATTCCGGTCATGGCGAGCACCTCGCCTACAAAACCATTCAGGCCAGGTAGGCCTGCACCTGCCAAAGTGAAGAATACCAACATGACGCCGAGTCGAGGGTAAACCGCCGCCAACCCACGATCTTGTTCGGCCAATGAAATCTTGCCGCGCCGTTGCTCAAGCATTGCGAGCATCAAGAACATCCCGCATGTAATAATACCGTGATTGAACATCTGAACCGTCGCACCTGTCAGCCCCTCGGTGTTCATCGACATCAACCCAAGCGTGATGAAGCCAACATGGCTGAGCGAACTATAGGCCAACACGCGTCGCAAGTCGGTCTGGGACAACGCAACCAGCGCTCCGTAGACGATGGCCAGTGCGCCCAGTCCTCCAAACAGCATTTGAGCGTACGTACTCAAGGCGAGTGGCGTTAAAGGAATCACAATTCGAATGATGCCGAAGACCCCCAGTTTCGCAACGACCGATGCGATCAGAGCCGTCGTATTCGGATGAGCGACCGCATACGTGGTCGGCAACCAAGTGTGCAAGGGCAAGATCGCCAGCTTGATGCCAAACCCCAGCAATAACAGCCAAACGATCCACTGCTCTTTCGATGCCAACGCGCCGATCGCGCTGGCCGATTCGCCGGCTGCCGAACCAATTGCGGCAAGCTGAGTTTCTCTTGCAATGGAGGATAGCTCTTGGAGGGATACCGTCGATGCTCGGTCAGGCGTGGCCGAGTTCAATGCCAGTCCAATCAGACCCAGTACCATCGGCACGCTGCCCACCAGGGTATACAGGAGGAATTTGCGGGACGCGTTGAGCGACTCAGCCCGATTTCCCCAGCCATTGATGAGCAAGACCAACGGCAGCAAAACCGCTTCAAAGAACAGATAAAACGACAGCAAGTCCATGGACAGAAAAACGCCCAGCAACATCGACTGCGTAATGAGCATCAAGGCGAGGTATTGGTGCAATCGTTCCTTGATCTGAAACGTCGCAAGGCTCATGGTCACTAGACCAACGATTCCAGTGAGTAGCACCAGCAGCCCGCCGATGCCGTCGGCACCAAACTGAAGTTGCCAATGAACTTGGTGACCAACCACGGAGACCGGCAGGTGGACTTGAAGCCAATCGGGAGCGTAGGTCAAACGAGGCACGATAGTCGAGCTGCCAGCCGAAGCTTCGCTAACAACGGATGTGGTAACTTGACCGACCAAAGCAATGCTCAACGCCAATACCAAGGCAGCGGCGACAAGAGCAGTGCCGACCAGCGCTTCGCCTTTTTTTCCGGCAAGAAAGATCCCAAGCCCGACAACGAGAGGCAATAGGATTAAGAGTGGGATAATGACGGTCATGAGTCTCGGGAAATTATCGAGTAGCGATCCAAACGGCCAGGGCAGCAATTCCAAACGCGGTCATGTAGCTGTAACCAGGTACACGGCCGTTTTGTACGCGTTGTCCAATCAAGCCAAATAATCTCGGAAACGACGCAATCTGCATTGCCATCGAATCGATGTGTTCGTCTAACCAACCTAGCATCTTCGCAAACCACTCCAACGGGGCGACGATTGCGACGCTGTAGAGCCAGTCGATGTACAAGCGATTGCGGCCAAAGTCAGCCAACGCGACCAACGGACCAGTCGTGGCTGTGCTCGGACTCGCCTTCGTTAGTGCGTAACCGATAGCGATGCCAATCGCCGCCAACAATCCCGATGCAACCATGACCCACCGTTCTTCGTGATGCTCCGCGTGGCTGCTGAGTTCATGCGTTTGTTGCAAATAGTTGCTGATCCCATGCGTCGGACCGAGAAGCATCCCGACCAAGACCGCACCCACGGCCAACACAGCCATAGGTACAAGCATGACGTTCGTGGCTTCGTGGGCATGATGACCCGCTTCTTCGGGCAATTTTTCCGTACCCAAGAATGTACTGAAATAAGCCCGCGAGGTATAAATCGCTGTCATCAATGCAGTAGCAAAACCAAGGACTAACAGAACCTTGAACTGATTTCCATACTCACCATCCGTACTGGCTTGTGCCAACACGGACAGGATGCCATCCTTGCTGAAGAAGCCTGCGAAGGGTGGTAAGCCAGCCAAGGCGGCGGCACCAATCAAGAACAAAATGTTGGTCTTTGGAAGTACTTTGCGGAGTCCTCCGAATCGACGCATATCGATCACGTCCCCCATCGCATGCATCACATTGCCCGCCGATAGGAAAAGCAGTGCCTTAAAAAACGCGTGTGTCACCAAATGGAACATAGCAGCCACGACCGCCACAACCATCAGTTCTTTGATGGCGCCAGCCCCCAAGGACATGAAAAGATAGCCAAGTTGGCTTACGGTGGAATACGCCAGTACTCGCTTGAGGTCAGTCTGAAATAACGCCATCCAAGCCCCGATGAATGCCGTAATACCACCCAGCCACGCGACCGTACTCAATACAGTTGGCGTCATTTCCAACAACGGTGACAGGCGAGCCATCAAATAGACGCCAGCTGTAACCATCGTCGCGGCATGGATCAACGCCGAAACTGGGGTCGGCCCTTCCATCGCATCGGGCAACCATACATGGAATGGGAACTGAGCGGATTTCCCAATCGCACCTATCATCAACAGGAAGCCGATGGTGGTAAGTAGTTCAAGATTGTGGACGGCAATATGCGGCACAGCATTGAAGATATTGTCAAAGTTCAGCCGTGCGAAGAAACTTGCTTCGGCACCCTCCACGTTGCCTACCGCGAACGCAAGCAGAAGGATCCCCAGAAGAAACGCACAGTCGGCGATTCGGTTGACCAAAAACGCCTTGGTGGCGGCACGGGCCGCACTCGGTTTGCGAAACCAAAAACCGATCAGCAAGTAAGAACAGGTTCCCACCCCTTCCCAAAATGCATAGAGCATTAGTAGATTGTTGGACAACACCAACATCGTCATGGAAAAAACGAACCCACAGAAAACCGCATAGTAGCGAGCGTATCCAGGATCATCCCGCATGTAGTCGCGCGAGTAGATTGCAATCATGGCGGAAATGCAGGTAACCACCGTCAACAGCGTCAGACACAACGTATCCACCTTGAGCGAGATATCCAGTGTCAAGCTGCCAACGTTGAGATAGCGGTATCCAGGAAAGACCGCGCCCTTGTCTCCTTGCGCGCCAAACACCATCAAGCAAATAGTGAACAAGGCTGCAAAAAGGAGCGATATTATCGCTGGCAAGTGTGCGATTTTGCGGTCTCCGCGAAACGCCAGCACCGCGCAGGTAATGCAACCAGCCAACGGAGCGAGCGGAACCATCCAAGCAAAAAGACTAAGCATGTGTTCCAGCCTCCAATGTATTTGCTTTCACACTCTCACCGTTCTCGTTCGATTGCGCATCGAATTTCTCATAAATTGGACGGGATAATGGGTCCAATCCAGCAGGGGTCAGTTTGGGGAATTCCATCTCAGGTTCGGTTAGCGATGCAGGAGCGTCAATCACCTTGGGAATCAGTGTCTCGCTGAGTTCGTCCCAAGCCGCAATGTCGAGTGTTTGTTTGCGTCGATACAACGAAACCACCAATGCTAAGGCGATTGCCGCTTCGCAGGCCGCGATGGTCAGGACCATAATGGCGAGGATCTGTCCTTGATAATTTTGATGGTGTCTGGAAAAGGCAATCAGGTTCACACTCACACCCGACAGCATCATTTCCAAGGACAAGAACATCAAAATCAAGGATCGGCGGGTTAGGAAACCAACCATGCCGATGACAAAGAGAACGCCCCCGAAAACGAGCAAGTTTTGAGTCAGTGTTTCGTTCACGATTGGGTCTCCGTGGATCGCTGTGCCAAGGCGATGGCTCCGATCGTTGCAACCAACAGGACTGTGCCTGCTAGCTCGACGGCAATGAGGTAGTCGGTGTACAAGGATCGCCCTAGGCCCGCAGTCGATCCGGGAACGAATCGCAATCCTGGATCGATCACATCCAGACGTTTGACTGCTTCTTTGCCCGCTTCGGTCCTCAAGTTATCGGGCAGATCCGCGGCGCTCAACGAGCGAGTTGCATCCTGTCGCATTGGCAGAATGGCGTTCTCGCCGGTAACGCACATCGTGATCGTAGCTAGCAGAATCGCACCGATGGCCGCCGCCACCAATGGGTTGTTGAGTTGCACATCGTAGTTTCGTAATTCCGTTTGCTGAGCAAACATTAACACGAACAAGAAGATGATGATCGTGGCTCCGGCGTACACAATCATGGTGGCCGCGGCGATGAACAAAGCGGATTGCATAAAAAGCACACCGCACACCGAAAGCACCGCCGTTGCAAATCCGAGCGCTGCGTAGACCGGCTCGCGTGCCACCAAAAATCCAATGCCGCCACCGGTCGCCAAGGCACAAAAACCCATCAACATATAGGATTCGAACGTTCCGGGTGTGAATCCGATGGCCACTCCTGCGGCTAATAGTAGTGCAACCACACCCGCCCCGATGAAGGCTTGAGATTTTACTACACCATGTTGAATCAGCAGGTAACCCGCAGCGCCAAGCACGATCGGAATCAACATGGACAACGTCCATGAAGCGGCGACTGCCTCCGCAACAACTGGCTGACTTGGAGCATCCGTCAACGCTTGCGCTAGGAGGGAAAAGTTTGGCATGAAATCAGCCAAACTCGCCGTAGGTTGTAATTGGATAAGTAGGTTCATAATGAATTGAGGAAAGTGGTGTGACTACCCGTGGCTGCCGCGACCTGGAGGTGGTGGGCCTTGTGATGCGGTTGCCGCTTCGACGGAGGCCGGGCCAAGCGCACCGCGATTGGTTCGGATGGGATCTTTCCCCGTTTTCGAGGTTTCGTCGTAAATGGAAAGCAGTTTTTCTTTGTCGAAGACCAGCTCTTGACGTGTGTAACCTGTGAGATCGTAAATACTCGTCAATTCGATTGCATCGACGGGGCAGGCTTCTTCGCACATGCCACAATAGATACACCGAAGCTCGTCGATCGTAAACGTCTGCGGAAACTTATCTCGATCCTTCCAGTGCGGATCGTCTTTTGGGGCTGGGGCTGCGATGATCTCGATGCAGTTGGCCGGACAAGCCGTTTGGCACATGTAACAGGCCACGCACTTGACTCGTCCTTCTTCATCGCGGTTGAGTCGATGGACGCCGCGATAGTTGGGCGGAATCTCGGGTTCCACTTCAGGGTATTGACGCGTGGTGTTCTTTCCTGAGAAAGCGTGACGCAAAGCCGTGGCGAGCCCCGATGCGATCGCGGGCAAATACATGGCTTCCATCCAGCCCAGCTTAGGCTCCTCGCCCCACTTCACGGTTTTTGATTTCTTGGTTGTCATATCGCGCTCTCAGTCAGATTCACACCGGTCGATGGTCGACCTTCGGAACGTGGTCTATTGATCGTCAACTGCAAGTGCCGTGCGCTGATCATGGATCCTGCGACCAAAAACAAAGCAGTCAACGCAAGGTAATGTTTCGGTAGGTCCAGCGTCAGCACAACGGCCACGCAAAGCAGGTTCAGCAGTCCAAGTGGAATGAGCCCCTTCCAGGCCAAGCCCATCAGTTGGTCAAAGCGAAATCGCGGCAACGACCAACGTAGCAACATGATGAACATGACCACCATCGTGACCTTGAAGACCAGCACAAAGGCACGCAGCAACATACCGACGACCGTGCCATCCACCGGTCCAGTCAAACCTGGGAAATGCCATCCGCCGAAAAACAAAAGGGCTGTCAAGAAACTCACAGTCACGATGTGGGTATATTCCGCCAGGAAAAACAACACAAATTTGATCCCGCCGTACTCCGTGTGAAAACCGCCGACAAGCTCTTGTTCGCACTCAGGCAAATCGAAGGGCAATCGGTTGGTTTCAGCCAGCGCGCTGGTGAAAAATACCAGCAGCGCCAGCGGTTGCCAGAAAATGTTCCAATTCCAGAAACCTCCACCCTGCGTGGCAACGATTTGTTCGATGTTGAGCGAACCTGCAGCCGCAATCACTCCAATGATGGAAAGACCCAAAGGGATCTCATAGCTGATGAACTGGGCACAGGATCGAATGGCTCCATACAGCGAGTATTTGTTGTTGGAAGCCCATCCACCCAAAATAATACCGTAAGCCGAGAGCGAACTGATCGCGATCATCATCATGATGCCGATGTCGATTCCTGGAGCCACCACGAACCGGAAGCCGCCCGTGTATTCGGTTGGAACCGGGCCAAAAGGCATCACGACCAGCGCGAACATGGCGGTCATCAAACTAAAGGTTGGAGCGATGAAATACAGAAACGTATAGACGTGATCGGGAATGACTTGCTCTTTGAGGAAAATCTTGATCCCGTCCGCGATGGCCTGGAAGAGCCCGAAGGGTCCGACCCGATTTGGCCCAACTCGGTCTTGCACGTACGCGGCCAATTTGCGCTCAACAAACGTACTATACAATCCAATCACCGGCACAAAGGCGAGGATGACGCCGATGGCAGCCAGGGTTGGCCAGAGGGTTGGCCAAATTTGCTTGAGGTAGTCGAACATGGATCGGTTTGGTTTTAGGGTTAGTGTTGGTGTTGTGATGAATCGCAACGCGATTTGGATCCATCATCCATTAGGAATAGATGGGCTCTCGTGCCACCGAAATTTTGACTCCGTTTTCGCCGAGATCACCGACTGACAAGGCGACCAAGGAAGGTACCGACTTGCCGATTTCTTTCCTTAACGTCATCGCGTTGAAGAGTCCTTTGCGTTCGGCAAGCTCCATCAAAATGCGTCCGTCGGCCCTCGCATCGCCGGGACAGCGAACGGCACCGCTGGCCGCTTGGGCGAGTCCAGCGTGGTTGACGTAAGTCCCATCCCGTTCTGCAAACGAGCTGGAAGCGAGAACGATATCCGCTCGCTCGCTTAGCGGTGACGCGAATATATCTTGAACGATCAGCAACGATGGTTTTCCGACCGCCCGATCTATCGATTCGGTAACCCATCCCTGGTTGTAGCCTCCGACAAAATACCATGCCGTTGCATCGGCACGAGCAACTGCTTGCTCAAGCGTAATAAGATCCCCCTCAAAATGACGAAGGATGGCTTCGACGCCAAGTCGGTTAGGGCACTTTTCGGAACGGATCGTGAACTTCACTTTTTCCGCCGCGGGCGACTCTCCCTTGGGACCCTTGGGATACTTGTCATCGCTTCCGACGACCGGGACTCGCCCGAGAACCAACCTAACCTTTTTGTCCAAGCTCTTCAGGTAGCTGGCCAACAAGTACGCTTCTTCGACCGACATGAATGGCGAAAGAACGGCAACGAAACCGCGCGCGTCGGTCTTAATGGCTTCTTTGATCTTGGAACGCGTGACCGACAAGACATCGACCCATGGGTCTGCAAAATTCAAGTCGCCGGAGCCGTTCGTCTTCGATGGCTTGCCTGACGATGCCGCTAAAGCGAACGAGTCGGACAGCTTTGGTTTCTGCAAACGCCGCTCGTCGTGAATGTACTTGAAACCAAAGCGACCTTCATCGCACATGAAGTGCCCCTGAGCCAGCGGATTGTCGCGAGGTCTCAGACGGTAGACTTTGTCTTCATTCTCGTCGACATGAATACTGCAGCCCGTTGAGCAACCAGTGCACACGCTGTCGGCACTCTTTAGCCACCACACCCGTTTCTTGTACATGAAGTCCTTGCTACATAACGCACCAACCGGGCACAGATCGACTACATTGCCAGCTAGTTTGTTGTCGCATGGCATGTCAGGGAAAACGTCGATTTCCTCGTGACTGCCGCGATTGGTGACTTGCAATTCTGCCGTACCGCTGATCTCACGCGTGAATCGAACGCAGCGTGTGCACATGACACATCGGTCTGTGAACAAGGCGATTTGTTCGCCGATGTGGTACTTGTCCATCCGCTGGATCTTGGGTTCGTCCAAGCGACTCACCGGGTTACCATATTTG
Organism: Pirellula sp.; assembly: GCA_031372345.1. Taxonomy (GTDB): domain Bacteria; phylum Planctomycetota; class Planctomycetia; order Pirellulales; family Pirellulaceae; genus JBKCUI01. The sequence goes on along the minus strand of JANMLD010000107.1, from coordinate 46,857 downwards.
TAGGTATAGTCCTGCAGATAGCATTCACCAGCTTGATCGCAAATGGAGCAATCGAGCGGGTGATTCAGCAACAGCAACTCGAGTGTCATCTGCTGCGCCGTCTTCACTTTTTCCGAGTCCGTGCGAATGACCGTCCCTTCTCGGATAGGAGTTTGGCAGCCGGGAACCAACTTCGGTCCCATGACAACCGTGCCGTCGGGTTTGCGTTCACCCACCTCGACCAAGCACATTCGACAGGAAGCGACTACGGACAAAGCCTCATGCCAGCAGTAATGTGGGATTTCGACGCCGGCCTTGCGAGCCGCCAGGATGCAATTGTCCTTAGCATCTGCATCGACTTCGATATCGTTTACGATTACCTTTGCCACTTGAGTCGTTTCCGGAATGGTGTGGAGTGTTTAGGGAACAATAATCTCAATTGTTCGGAACGGTTTTTGTCTTCAATTGGAGAGCGAGGCTCCTGCCGAGCTAGCGCGGCATTGGTTCGGCAGGAGCCTCACCCTCCCGAATAATGAATTGGTTGGACAAAGTCGATGTATGCATGTTTTTGGAGCAGTTGTGGACAACTGATCTACAATGTTAATGGGCGGCGGCTAGCGATCTGCTTTCGCTTTTGCGACCGCTTTTGATGTACTCTTCGAACTCAGGGCGGAACTTGTTGATAGCCGTCTTGATCGGCCAAGCGGCACCGTCGGCCAATCCACAGATCGTGGTCCCGGGAATGGTGCCGATCGAAGAGGATATCTCAAGCAATACGTCGATATCGCTAAGTTTGCCTCGGCCTTCGCGAATTCGTTCGAGAATCTTGGTCGACCAAGCAGTTCCTTCGCGACACGGCGTGCACTGGCCACATGACTCATGTGCAAAAAATCGGCAAGCGTTGTACAGCACATCGATCATGCTCGTGTGGTCGTCGATCACGATGACGGCGGCGGTACCTAGTCCCAAGCATCCGACCCGTCCCGGCCCTGCAAAATCGAGTGGCGTGTCGAGCTCCTTTTCGCTCATGAATCCCATGCTGATGCCGCCAGGCACAACCGCCTTGGCCTTGCGATCCTTCCAAACGCCGCCGCCGTGCTTATCGATCAAGTCGCGAGCGGAAATCCCCATCGGCAATTCGACCAGACCCGGTTTATTGACGTGGCCGCTAATGCAATAAAGCTTGGGGCCGTACGACCCAGCGTCGCGAGTGTTGTTGGGATCCCTGGGAATGCCCATCGACATGAACCAATCGGCACCCCGATTGAGAATGTGCGGGATGCAAGCCATCGTCTCAACGTTGTTTACAACCGTTGGTCGACGAAACGCCCCCTCGATGGCTGGAAATGGAGGTTTGATACGAGGCCAAGCTCGCTTGCCCTCAAGACTCTCGATGAGGCCAGTTTCCTCGCCACAAATGTAAGCACAGGCACCGCGATGCAAGTGGATGTCCAAGTCGTAACCGGAACCGAGAATGTTTTTGCCCAACAAGTTATTGTCGTACATTTCATCGATCGCATCTTTGAGCACGCGATAGCATCGTCCGTATTCGTACCTGAGGTAAAAATAGGCGGTGGTCGTTCGGGTCGCAAAACTGCTGATGACGATCCCTTCCAGCACCTGATGCGGGTCCTGTTCGATCAGCACGCGATTGTTAAAAGTGCCCGGCTCGCTTTCGTCCCCGTTGATGCAAAGGTAGACTGGCCCGTTCAAGTCTTTGGGTAGAAAAGTCCACTTGAGGCCCGTTGGAAACCCCGCGCCACCGCGACCGCGCAAGCCTGACGCCTTCACTAAGTCAATGACGTCCGTATTCTTCATCGCCAGCGCTTTGGCGAGGGCTTGATAGCCACCGTCCGCTTGGTAGGTCGACAACTTGTGGCTATTTGGCTTGCCTTGTCTAGCTAACAAGATGGGTTTGAATTCTTCGTTGCTCATGCTCGACCTCGCACTTGTTTTTCGACATCATCCGCCGTAACACACAGACTCAGCTCATCGTCAATCAACATGCAGGGAGCACCATCGCAGGCACCCAAACATTCGGCCAGTTCCAAGGTCACTTCGCCATCAGGAGTGGTTTGGCCAGGCTGGATCCCCCAACGTTCACACAATTCGGCCAGCAATTCCTCGCCACCTCGCAACATGCATGGGAGCGATCGGCAAATCCAAACGCGTTTCTATCCAAGGGGATCTGCTTCGGTTCGGAAGAAGCCATAGAACGAAAGGGTGTCGTTGATCTGAGCCGGAGACAACTCCAGTAGATCCGCGATCTCTTTGATCGCCTTGCGACTGACACAGCCCTTTTCTTCTTGGACGACGTGCAAGGCGGGGAGTGTGACGGCTTGTTTGCTAGGGTAACGACCGAGGTGCTCCTCGATGACCTTCTTTGCATTGCTACTCAATTCGCTCATCGATCCAACTCCGCAGCGATGATGTTAATACTTCCGAGAACAGCCACCACGTCGCTTAACATGCAGCCTCGTATCAGTTTCGAAAACAACGCAAAGTGCATCAAGGATGGCGGTCGCGTGCGAGCGCGATACGCTCGGAAAGATCCGTCTCCAACAATGTAATAACCGAGTTCGCCGTTGGGCGATTCTGTGGCGGCATAAACCGACTCTTTGGGGGCTTGCATCTGACGGTTGGGCATGATGCTTTCGAAATGATGGATCAGCCCCTCAATGCTTCGGTACACTTCCTTTTTATCGGGCATCCCAGCTTTGCCGGTATCGGCGGCGAAGATCGGACCTTGCGGCAACTTGTCGATCGCTTGCTCGATGATCTTAATGCTCTCAAGCATCTCCATCATACGGACTTGGAAGCGAGCGTAACAATCGCCACCTTGGCTGGCACACACATCAAAATCAAAGTCGTCGTAAGCAAGATAGGGCTCATCTCGACGAAGATCGCGAGCGACCCCGCTGGCTCGAGCGACTGGACCGGTTGCACCACCTGCAATGGCTTCTTCTCGGGAAAGGATACCGACATCGCGAGTCCGTTCCACGAAGATGCGATTCTTCATCACTAGTCCGCTGAAGTCACGATAGACCTTGGGGAACTTTCTCACAAAGTCTTTGACCATCGCCACCCAATCGTCGGTCACGTCGTATAGCAAGCCACCGACTCGCGTGTACGAAGTATGGAATCGCTGGCCCGATGCACGTTCACAAATTTCGTAAATGGTTTCTCGCTCATTGAACGCATACATGAAGGCCGTTGCACCACCCAAGTCAAGAACACAGGTTCCCAAACAAAGCAAGTGATCATGCAACCGCATCAATTCAGCAAAGATCGTTCGAATGTATTTGCAACGCGGAGTCAATTCTATCCCTAGCAACGTCTCGACCGCATGGTGCCAAGCGATTTCGTTGGCCATCGGCGAGATGTAGTTCATGCGGTCGACAATGGTTACGTATTGGTTGAAATCCAATACTTCGCCTAGCTTTTCGAAGCCGCTGTGCAAGAAGCCAATATCCGGCTCCGCATCCATGACCATTTCGCCATCGAGCTGCAACACCAAACGCAGCGTCGTATGCGTGGCTGGATGTTGCGGTCCAAAATTGAGCGTCCAGAGTCCTTCGCGTTTGTTCGCGTCCAGGTCTGGGCTATCGAGCAGTTCCAAAGGCATGCTGAAAAACTCCGCTTAGCTTTCTGCTCGTGTGATGACTGGGAAATTATGACGTTCGCCGCGACCTTTGACTGGATAGTCTTTTCGCAAGGGAAAAGACTGAAATTCGTCCGGCAAGAGCAGGCGCTTGAAGTTGGGATGGCCAGCGAAAATAATGCCGTACATGTCGTAGACTTCACGCTCTGGCCAGTCCGCCCCAAACCAAACGGATGTGGCCGAAGGAATCGTCAAGTCAGGTTCGTTGAGGTAGGTCTTCGCGATCAATCGAAGCCCCGAGTCGACATTGAGCAAACAGTAAACGACCTCGAATCGATCGTTCACATTGCCGTATTCGAGCAAATCGACTGCAGTCAAATCCGTCAACTGATCGAAGCCGACCGCCTTGAACGCCTTCAAGCATTTCAAGAGTTCAGCGGCGGGACAAATCACGCGTGTCTGATTTCGGAACTCGGACCAATCCAGCGAGATACCGGACAGCAGTTCGGAAAGCCGCAGTTTTACCGTTTCGATTTCACTTGACTTAGGATCGGTTGATTGGTTTGCCATGTTCAGACGCAGCTAATTGGATGGAAGCGATTCAAGGGTGAAGGAGTTGCTAGTGAACGGGATCGTATTTTTGATCTTCAAGCTTAAACCCGTTGCGCTCGCGGATTCGCACCAACTCGTCCTCATCAAATCGAGCTGGGCCCTCGGGAAGAATCCGCAACTTGAATTCGCGTGCATTGACCGTACCACCAGATTGGATCTTTTCTTGCAGATCGATAATCGATCGAATCAGCTGCTCTGGTCTAGGAGGACAGCCAGGAACATAGACGTCAACAGGCATAAACCGATCGATCCCTTGCACCACCGCGTACGTGTCGAAAACTCCACCCGTGCAGGCGCACGCACCCATCGAGATACACCACTTGGGCTCGGGCATCTGCAACCAAATACGCTGCAGCACCGGCAGCATCTTCATGACAACACGCCCCGCCACGATCATCAAATCGCATTGCCGTGGTGAGAATCGCATAACTTCGCTTCCGAAACGGGACAAGTCATGCTTGCTCGCGGCGGTGCTCATCAACTCAATACCACAACACGCGGTCGCAAAAGGCATGGGCCAAAGGCTGTTGGCGCGAGCCCATGAGGCCGCCGCATCCAGCTTGGTTAGAAAAATGTTATCGCCGAGTTGCTTATTTATTTGCGTCGCCAATCAAAGACTCCTTTGCGATGTGCAACTACGTAGGCAAGCGCTAAGGTCGCCATCAGTACGAGAAGGACCGCCAAGACTGCGGGTCGAAAGGCTTGCGGAACACCGTCGGGTGCAAGAAGCGATACGGCCCAGGGATAAATGAAAAGAAGTTCAACGTCGAAAACCAAAAACAGGATAGCTATCAAATAGAACTTGATGTCGAACGGCTTTCGCGCGTCGCCGATCGGATCCATACCAGACTCATAAGGCGAGCCTTTGACGCGGGTTCGCTTGCGTGGGGCCACGATGTGAGGAAGCACCAACGAGACAGCCGCAAAGCCGACAACTGCTACGAGATAAATTAGGATGGGTAAGTAATTTGACACGGCCAAATCCTAGGGACAACGACTTTGTGAAAAGTTTCACAAGCAACTCACAGTATTGTAGAGAGCAGTGGTTTTTTGTCATCGGCAGTTTGCAAAGAATTTTGAACGTTGCGTTGTGATTTGCACCCTGTGGAATCGATCAGCCCAATAGCCCAGACAGCGGATGGCAAACAAACGGACGCAAGAGCCTCCTAGCGGATCGTTACATTGCATTGGTGCAAGTTGCCGCAATGATAAGCAAATTGTTATATGGTCACTATCAGTCTGGCATGTTCAATACGCGGCGAGCACGTAGCTGACGCTGCTAGCGTCAGCTTGCTGTACATCTCAACGAGCGGCTCACTTGGCGATATCAAGATCAATTCCCGAAGCGATTCCAAGCGTCGATAATGGGACGATTTCTTGCCCCGATCCTAGCTCTCTGTCGATTCCGATAGTACCTCGACGATGACCGACGGATTCAAAACAGTCCCTTTCACCGCAGCGTCCATCTGAGGCGGCCCGCATACGATCGACGCGTCTGGATAGTCTTGTCCAGTGTGTGCAAAGAATTGCATACTTGACTTTTTTTTCTTGCAGCATTCGGCATACACGAAATTGAAGTGAACTCGAATTCAAATAACCGTGGCTGACGCTGCTAGCGTCAGCTCCCCTGAGGGCGTCGTTACCAGTAGGTTTCATTCTGCCGCTCGACTTGTTGCTAAATCTACGTAATGATAACCGTCTGGTTCGGACCAACCCAGCAAGCGTCCGTCGCGAGAAAAGGCGGGCTTAGAACAACATTCTTTACGATCAAGGGTGAGCACGATTACGCCCGTTGCAGCATCGAAGAGTCTTAGTACCTTCTCGCATCCTGTCGCGGCTATTCGCATCCCATCGGGAGTAAATGCCATCCCAACGATATAGTTTCCAAAGGGTCCGGCGTTGAACAACGGTCTGTCTGCATGGACATCAAACACAGCTAAAAACTTATTGACGTTGCCCCTCGGAGCACTCGCAATCCGTTTGCCGTCTGGACTAAACTCCAAACCCATGGTGTACGACGCGTGCGTCATCGAATTCAATTGCTTCCCAGTGCGAGCATCGTAAAGCCTCACGTCAAACATCCCTCCGGTCGCAAGCCGATCGCCTTTCGGGCTGAATGCCAGCCCCTCACCAAAATTGAGACGTTCACCGACGTTGTCGATTTTGGTTGGTTTCTCCCCTTCCAATGACCACAGTTCAAGAAACTTTTCACCCTCCGCCACGATAGACGAACCGTTTGGAGCAACGATCAGTTCTCGCACTGGCGATTTCATGGAAACGGGGATCTTATGCAAAACTTCCCAGGCGGCAGGGTTCCAAACGACAGCTTCACCGTTTTGATGTCCTGACACAAACGTCTTTCCGTCGCGACTGAATGCACCGGTCCAGATCGGACCTCCTTCGGGATACGAAACCGTCTTAGCGTGAAGCTCCTTGGAGTTGAAATCGTGGATTCGTAGTCCGCCGTCTTGGCAAATCGATACAAGCCTCAAATCAAGTTCGTTGAGGACGGCGTAGCGAACATTCACCTCCGGCTTCGCAATAAACCGTATGATGTCTGAAGCAACTCCCCCCGAGTGCGCGATCTGCACTTGTTTTTGAAGGATTTCGAATTCAAAATTGCGGAGAAACTTGTCTGTCGAGTCCAGGCGTTTTTGAGCTTCGGTGATCCGTCCGCCAGCTAAGTCCGCTTGCACGGCGCGAAGCGAATTCGCGTAGTCCTCGATCGAACCCGCCTTCGCGTCCTGAGCAATCAAATGAGTATTCGAGCCAAGCGATATGCCGACAAGACAAATAACCAGCATGAGCCTTCTTAGCACGGCAATCATGTCTCGCTGTCGCTGCACGACGAACTCATGTCCCTTCGCCGCTTTTGCTTTCGCGGCAGCATGGTCTTTTGCCATCGCCAATACCGCAAAGGGCATCGCTTTCAACTCCACTTCGTTATCGAAGTCGAATAGCCAATCACCGAGGCCAATATCCCGCCACATGATCCCTTTGCTGGTTTGCTCGCTCCAACGGCAAACGATTGCCGGAATGCTGTTTCCAATGCACATGATGGGCGAATGCATCTCGTGGCCAAAGAGTCCCGCGCTGCGGCGGTACGTGCTCAGCGCTTCGGCGGTGAGCCAGTAGTTCTCTCGCCACACGCAGCGGTTGCGCACGTCATCAGGCAGCTTGTCTAGGAGCATCTCCTTGTTTACAGCCATCCGCGTCTCGTCCTCAGGGCAGAGCAAAATCTTGAGGTCGGTGTTCTTTACGACTGCCGTGATCGCATCGCGCAGCGGCTTGCAGTCGTGCTCCTTCATCGATTCGTTGCGAGCGTGCTTTTGATCATCCAGCACCGCCTTCTTGGCAGGGATCGTCCAATATGGCGTGTATCGCAAACGCGAGATACAACAAAGGAATTTCCCAACCTCCAGTCCATGGGCTTTTAAGAATGCGTCGGCCTTGTCGTCATCGCGCAGGTCGGTGGCAAATGCGCCGTCGGGTCCAAACTCCATGACGGGACAAGTACAGCCTTTGGACTTGGCCAACTCCAGAGACGTTGAGTCGCGGAAGAATACGAACTTCGCTCCACTGAGCACCTCGATGCTGTTGGCAATCGCGTTGTCATTCGTTGGCTTCGTGGCGGTCGAATGGGTCATCGAAAACGTGATGCCAAAGATGCCATACGGCTTCCCCGTTTCCTTGTTCCATCGTACGACATCTTTCTCTGCCACCAGCGATGGGCCGGAGCCATGCAGTAGAAAATCGGATTCGGCAAATGCCGTCTTTAGATCCTCAGCCCCCTTTACGATTTGCACTTTGGGAAAGCGTGCTCGCAACATCTCCTCAACGCCGTTGCCGACGTTGCTCGGCCAAAGTCGCACCTCGGCTTCCGGGAAATGTTTTTCTAAAATCGCAAGCACGCCGGGAGTGTGTGCGATGTCTCCAATATTCACCGTTTGCCATGAGGAACGCAGCAAGATCCGAGGCGCCCGTTTTTCAGCAGCGTGGACGGACGCGGAAAGTGATGCAGCGATGGATGCGACGAGCGTCGTTTCGAGAAAATGGCGGCGTTTCATGGTTGGATCTAAGTGATTGACGTTGGATTCTTGACCTAACGATTGTAGCAACTACATGGCGAATGGTTTGCAATGCAGAACGCCGACCTCTACTCAATGCGATTTGAAAAGTAATGTAACTGAGCGAGGCCCTCGCTCAGTCGTTCCGACGATTGGGAGGCGATGATCCAGTGTAGAACGGCACTCCGTGCCGTTTATCTCGGCAAGACCTTGAATAAGTTCCGATGGCTTCGATGAGACCATCGGTCGATGAACAGCGTTGCTGAAGTTGTGTAGCGACTTGATCACGGCACGGAGTGCCGTGCTACAATGTAGCGTCACGGCACGGAGTGCCGTGCTACAATGGAGCCAAAGACGACGAACTCTCCTACACTCTCCAACCTAAGGTGTTGTTATATGGCATCCGTAATTTCCCAATCGTTACTTCCCGAAGTGCAGCGGTTTCTCGACAGCGGAGTCAAAAAAGGCTTTGTCAACGGAAAAGACATCGAAGCGTCCAACGGTGAGACGTTCTTGACCAAAGACCCTGGGTCCGGCGCAACGTTGGCCGAGGTCGTCGCTCTACAAGCCGATGATGTTCATCGGGCAGTCGACGCGGCTAACCTTGCATTCCAGAAGCAAGCTTGGGCGCGACTCGCCCCGAACGATCGCAGCGCCATGCTGCATCGCTTGGCCGACGGAATCGAAAAGCACAAAGCCATCATCGGACAAATCGAAGCCTTGGATGCCGGCAAGCTTGAAGCGCACGCTCAAGGTGATGTGCAGAATTGCGCCGACACGTTGCGATACTTTGCGGACTTGTTCCAGCACGCGCGATTGCGGTCCACGCTGGCCGTCAAGGGACATGATGCATGGACAAGCCGCCAGCCTTGGGGTGCTTGTGGTTTCATTTTTCCTTGGAACTTTCCATTCCTGTTAATCGGCTGGGGGATCTCGCCCGCCCTGGCTTCCGGCAATACGGTCGTTATTAAACCCGCCGAAGATACGCCTTTGTCCGCCATTTATTTAGCCCATCTCGCTCAGGAAATCGGAATCCCGGACGGAGTTATCAATGTCGTTCCGGGATTTGGCTCCGTGGCTGGTGCCGCGCTCGCCTCAAGCTCCAAGATCAAACGCATGGCGTTTACCGGCTCGCCCGAGGTAGGACGTTTGGTCGGCGAATCGTGTGGGCGAAATTTGGTTCCGGTCAAACTTGAATTGGGTGGCAAAGGAGCTGCCGTTGTCTTCGACGATGTGGATGTCGAGCAAACCGCACAGAAACTGGTTGGGGCCATCACGTTTCACACCGGCCAAGTCTGCTGCGATGCGACCCGCTGGTTTGTGCACAAGAGAATTTACGATCGCTTCGTGAATGAATGTGTCGATCGCCTCAAGGCTGTTCAAGTTGGCTATCAGATGGATAGCAAAACGCAGATGGGGCCAGTGGTCAGCGCCAAACAGCGGCAACGCGTTTTGAATTACTTAACCAAGGGGAAAGCCGAGGGAGCGGAGTGCATCTTGGAAGGGGGCATGGCGGAAGTGGATGGGTACGACGGTCATTATGTGAAGCCGGCACTGTTGGCGGGTTCGATCGATAACATTGCTGCCCGCGAAGAGATCTTTGGGCCGGTTGCATTTTTGAGTTCATTCGACTCCGAGGAGCAGGCCGTCGAAATGGTCAATCACACCGACTATGGCCTTGCGAATAGCGTTTGGACGAGCGACCTTAGCCGGGCGGCCCGGATCGCGGAAGGAATGTGTGCCGGCAACAGTTGGATCAACGCGCACAACGTTTTTCCGCACGGCGTTCCCTACGCTGGCATTAACAAAAGCGGAATGGGAGGCGGTGTCAATTCTATTGAGACGCTGTTTGATTATATGAGAAGTCTTTCGGTGGTCCGGCCACTGTAGTTGACGACGTCATTTCTTCACGCCGCTTCTGCTCATAACTCGCTCGACCACGGGAGCCAGCGATCTTGTTGGTGGGGCTGAGCAGTTCAATCACAGTCACCACAGTGTGCTGTCTGGTATCGATCACTTCCAGACGCGCTTCATGAATTTCATCTTCAATTAGTGTTGTCATCACCAGCGGTTCAGCTACCGAGACGCGGGCCTCCTGAGTCAGGCGCTGCGTGCCTTCTCGAAACCCGGTTTCAACGATTTTGAGATCCGGAATAATTGCCTTCCGACCGGGATCGTTCTCATCGGAAATGTAGACTCGCTCCTCTACACGTACATGGTAGTGGGGGCGAAGTCGGCCATTCAGCACCGCCTGCATTTCAGAGATGAATCCGTGATGCACGTCGGGCCATAGGGTCGAGGCTTCAAGGTACGGGTCCATGCCAGGAAAAGGGGATTTCATTCTAAAAACATTCCTGAAAAGCACTCGGGAAACTCAAGTTTTTTATATTCCTCCACTTCACTGCTGTCAACACATTCTGACTACGTCAATTCGATTGAGAAAGAGTAGCAGGCACGCTCCGTCGTGCCGTCCGCTGGAGTGAATTTACAATGATTCCTGGTGAACGGCACATGGAATGTGCCTACTACTTTGACTTTTGTCGGCTGTGTCGATTGGGAATTGGGTTAACCAGTCGCGGAGCTGGCGGAGGCTCCGAGTCTTGGCATTTTGAGGCTCGAGCCAGAAACGCATTGGCAAATCGTGGATGTTGACGAAGGTTTCGCTTAAACCAAAAATAATTCAAAAAATGTTGCGGCAGTTGAATTAATCTGCTACAACACCCTCAGTCCTTCTTTATAGGGCAACTTAGCCCCATTAAAGCGGACTTCATGTGTTTTTTTCTGTTTAACATGGATTTGAAGAGGTGTTTCTATGCGACGATTGAATTTGCTTAAATCCAAAGGTTTCACGTTGGTTGAACTTTTGGTAGTTATTGCGATTATTGGAATTTTAGTCGGCTTGCTTTTGCCGGCCGTACAAGCGGCTCGCGAGGCGGCGAGACGCATGCAGTGCTCGAACCACATGAAGCAATGGGGATTGGCCATGCACAATCACCACGACGCGTTTAAACGGTTCCCGAAGGGCGCCTCCAATGGGGCTCAAAAACGCCAGACTTGGGTGATGTACCTTTGGCCTTACGTTGAGCAGAGCAACCTCTACAACAAATCCAATTTGCTGGAGCATTTTTACCTCCCGCCGAATACGGTCCATTTCACGATGAATGGCACTGTTGGGCAGCGAGTTCCTATCTATCTTTGTCCGAGCGACACTGGACAAATCGACCAAAACGATGGCCAATATCAAAGGACTCGAGGTAACTACGTGGTGAATTGGGGCAATGTTTGGTACGAGCAGCCAGACAATACCACGCCTCCTCCACCCAACAAAGCTCCATTTTTCCTTGTCAACGGCGTGCGTTCAAATCCAGGTAAGGTAACCTTCGCGAGCATCATCGATGGAACCTCGAACACGCTACTGATGTCCGAGTACCTAATGGCCAAGAGCCCCAAAGACGATGATTGGCGGGGCGATATTCATAATGATGATGGCGTGTTTCGTTTCCACACGCTGCTCACTCCCAATACTTCGTCTCCCGACATTATCCGTAACGGTTGGTTCCGGGTGACGAATGACCCGAGAATGCCATCAGCGGCTGGAAACAATCAACGCAATGCAGCCAGAAGTCGACATACGGGTGGCGTCAATACCGTGCGATGCGATGGTTCGGTTAGTTTTGTGACCGACAGCGTCAATTTGGCAATTTGGCAAGCCATGGGATCCATGGACGGTTCCGAAGTTGCTAGCCTGGATAATTAATTGACAGTATCGGATAGAATCTCCGAGGCGCTGAGACCTCCGCCTCGGAGATGAAGTAAACAATGTCGCCTTTTGCTCCGCAATGTCGCCTTTTGCTCCGCAAAAGTGCGTTCACGAAGCACACTTTCGCGGACAAACTGTGAATTTATTCAGGCGATGAAAACCATAGTCCTCTTTTGCTTAGCAAAAGTAGCCCTAACGGACGCTACTTTCGCGGAGCGAAAGGCGACAATAACAAATTCCTAGTGACTTCCCCACCCAATCCATCGGAGAATTTCTTTGACCCGTCACATTTTCATTGGCCTCTTTTGCAGCATAACGCTTCTTTCCTGTTTCGTTGGTTGCGGCCCCGAATCCAAGGTTGCTCTGATCACCGGGTCTGTCAGCATCGATGGTAAACCCGCAGACAAAGGCTCGATATCTTTTATACCTGTCAACGGCCAAGGCCCCACTGCCGGGACGGAACTGAAGGAAGGCAAGTTTTCATCGCAAGCTGCAATTGGCGAATGCAAGGTGGAAATTCGCGTCCCCAAAGTAGTCGGCAAAAAGAAACTTTACGACACGCCGGACAGCCCGGTACAGGATTTGATGGAAGAAGTATTGCCTGCCAAATACAACGAGGCTTCGGAACTTCGCATCGAAATCAAAAAGGGTACGAACGAAAAAAACTGGGACCTCAAAACCAAGTAAACTTGATGGTTCCAATTTGGAGTGCTGGGATTCATCCCAGCTTTTAGATCACGCTGCTGGACGATAAATAAACCTTGATCTTTCGCAACGTCTCTAGCAAATCAATCATATCAATCTAAAAGCTCCGATGAATCGGAGCACTCCAAATTTGGAAATTCTCTTTAAATAAACGCCTCTGAGTATGTGTCGAGGCGTAGATGTGTTTAAGATATTAGTACGTTTCGATCTGTAGGGACTCCATAACGGCCTCTTGCTCGACTACATTTCAAGGTCTGAATCATGCCCATTCGACTTCTTGTGCGTTGCCTGACTGTATTTGCGTTTTCCATCCTTTTGGTTGGCCCACAGAACTGCACTGCCCAAATTGGTAACCCGAGAAATATTGTGCTTGGGCCAACCATCACTCAGATGCTTACCCCTGCGCAGAACTGGAGCGATGCCGAAGCGGAGTGGTTTTACGATGTTCCGCAGGGCTCGAAATTGGTGCCCTACGACTGGTTTGTCAATCTGGAACAACCTGATGCGCCAGAGTTGATGCGAGCCACCGCCAACATCGCAAAGCTTGGTTACATTCCGCGTAAAGCTGAACCATCGCAGAACCCATTTGGTCTTCCCGTTGGGTTCGTTCGCGACGAAAAACATTTGGGAATTACCTGTGCGGCTTGTCATACTGGGCTCATCACTCACAAAACGAACGCTTGGTTGATTGATGGCGCCCCGGCCTTGGCCGATTTTGAAACTTTTTTGCGTCAACTGGCATCCGCCCTCGAAAGAACGGCTGCCGACGCGGCCAAATTCGATCGGTTCGCGAAACGAGTTTTGGGAACGACGGCGACCAGTGTTGAGCGGGAAAAATTAAAAAAGGACGTCACCGCGCTAGCTGCTTTTCGAAAAGGCTACAACGATCGCAATTCGTCCCGATCGCCCGCGAAAGCGTATGGACCAGGCCGGGTCGATGCGTTTGGAGCGATCTTGAACGAAGTGTCGTCGACTTTTGCTCAACTCCCAACCAACCATCTCGAGGCCGATGCCCCCGTGAGTTATCCTTTCCTTTGGGATACACCTCAACACGATCGCGTTCAGTGGAACGGAGCCGCCGAAAACAAGAAGAGCAAGCTGCTTTCGCTGATCATTGGCACCGAGCACTTTGGTGCACTCGGTCGCAATATAGGGGAAGTCCTAGGCGTATTTGGTACGTTGGACGCCACTCACGAAGGAACCCCGCTCCAATTTAAAGGATACCCTTCGTCGATCAATAAAGATTCGCTCATTGAAATCGAGGAGTCACTTCGAAAATTGTGGTCACCGGAATGGCCAAAGGATGTCTTTCCGATCGATTCCAGCTTGGCAGACAAGGGAAAAAACCTTTTCAAGCGCGACTGCAAAAAATGCCATGACAGTGCTTTCGATCGGGACGACCCGAATCGGCACGTTGTAGCGTTTATGGATGACGCCAAGACCGATCCGCAGATGATTCTCAATGTGCTTCGCAAAGCCAAGACAGGAGTTCTCAAGGGACGGACGATCGGATTCAAGCCCGGGGAAGTGTTTGAGGATACGGCACCGCGAGGTCAAATGCTCAAGCACATGGCACAACGGGCACTATTCTACCGCGACACTCCGCTTCCGCTCGACTTGGTGGATCCCATTCAGTTCCTACAGAGCATCGACAGCGATTCGGAATATGAGGTGCATGCAGATATCAAGGTTGGGGATTTGACGATTTCCGGTCAGTTTGACTCGCTAGACTTCCTGAACGGTCTGTCGGACTTGTCGGCCAAGAAAGCCGTCGATTTCATCGATAGGAAGGGGAACAAGGTGCGGCAAGACTTGAAGTCGCTCGTTCGAAGCAAGATCCCTAGCCTGATCAGTCGCCTCGCTGGCCAGGACCAAGATTCGGGCGCGGCTTCGGTTCCGCAGGCTTCAGCCCCACAACTATCGTTCAAATACAAAGCCAGACCGCTCAATGGCATATGGGCCACGGCCCCGTACCTGCATAACGGTTCGGTTCCCAATCTCGACGAACTGCTCAAACCGGCGTCGAAACGCGTCAACAAATTCAAGCTCGGTAGCCGCGAATTCGATCCGATTAAAGTGGGTTTCGTCGACGATGGAAGTTTTGGTTTTGATACGGCGCAAACGGGAAACAAAAACGTCGGTCACGACGGGTATGCGCCAAACGGCCACGAGTATTCCGAGGATGAAAGAAAACAGCTAATCGAATACATGAAAACGCTATGAACAAACGCTCAGAATTAGACAGTGTCCCGATCAGTCTATTGCTTCAGTCAAGTTGCCGTAATGGTGATGGTATCGCCCGTGTTGAAGCGATCGCAGAGCGATTGGGAATGGACGTGACGTCATCGGGAAAAACGTCGGTTAGCTGCACCGTTCCACCGTCTGTGTTTCAAAAACTTTTCGGCACCAAGCTAACACAAATCAAAGCGATACCGTCTGGCCCTTCCGACTTTGGTACCCCCTCTGGCTTGCGATCCGAAGAACCTATCCCCGTCCCAAAGGACTTAGCAGAGTTCGTCGAGCTCATTTCGATCGAGCCTCCGTCTACCAGAATGTCACGTAGTCCAAAAGTTTGATTGGTTTTTTTTCTAACGTCAAAGCGAGTTTCATCATGCCCAAGAAAAAAGCAGCACGAGTAGCCCCAGCCACCAAGTCGACCAAGAAAAAAGTCAAGGCGGTCAAAAGCAAGCCGTTATCACCCAAGGTTAAGAAAGTGCCAGCTGTCGCAAAGGGCTCGAAGCCAGACGAAGAACTTTCCGTTGCGGTGACTTTCCGCGGTGGTCATGGCCAACCTGGGTTGGTTTCAATGAGATCCGTCGCTTCGGCGGAACAACGTAAGGCGTGTGAACCTGACGAAGCAACGTTGCGAAAGACCGTCGAGCTACTGAGCCATCATGGATTCGAATTGAGCTCACGTGGCAAGTATTCGATCGTAGTGCGCGGCAGCCGAAAAGACTTCGAAAAATTGTTTGGGACCAAACTGGACGTTGCAAGGCTGCCGCTAGCAAGCGATGAAATGGCTTCCGCCGAGTCTGTTTATTTCCCAGCCGCGGGTGCTCCATGGAATCCAGATCCTGGAATTGCCCAGTTAATTGACGACGCTTATATCCAGTGGCCGCATATCTACATGAATAGCAGGTTTGCCGTCCCGCCATCGGCTCTTCCGCCACGTGTTGACTTTCATCATTTGCGAGTTCCGGGCGACGTTGCCATGCTGCTCAATGCAGCCAAGGTGCATCGGGCAGGAGTGACTGGCCGCGGCGTTCGAGTTGCCATGATTGACAGCGGCTTCAATCATTCCCATCCATACTTCAAAGAAAACGGGTATCGAAGCTCGGTTGTGTTGGCGCCTGGTGCTACCAACGTTGCCACCGACAGTAACGGCCACGGTACTGGTGAGTCGGCCAATTTGTTTGCGGTAGCCCCGGATATCCAGTTTATCGGTGTTAAACTTGACGACGATGCGGGTGGTCCAGGCGCATCGATGTTGGCAGGCCTACAAGAGGCGCTTCGTCAGAATCCAAAAGTCATCTCGGTGAGTCTCGGCTTTGACCTCGTAGTTGACGGAACACGCAAACATCTGACGCCGCTCCCCAATTCATTGAAAGCACTTGAGGCTGAGATTCAAGCGGCAGTTGCAAGTGGCATCGTGATTGTTTTTTCGGCGGGTAACGGCCACGTCTCCTTCCCGGGCATGATGCCGGAAGTGATATCCGCAGGTGGTGTTTTTGTAGGCGAGGATGGCAAAATGCAAGCCTCGGACTATGCCAGCGGGTTCAAGAGCAAGATCTATCCTGGGCGTAAAGTCCCCGATTTTTCAGGTCTTGTAGGTCTCGCTTCGAATCATGCCGACTACATTGCACTTCCAATTCAGCCCAACTGCGAGATTGACGTCGATAACAGCCAACACGACGGCTCGAAGCCGGGCGATGGCTGGGGACTATTCAGCGGCACTTCCGCCGCAGCCCCACAGTTAGCTGGCGTCTGCGCGTTGCTGCTTGAAAAGAGCCCTGGTCTGAGCCCATCGGAGATCAAGCAGATCATTCGGCGCACGAGCCGCGACGTCATTAACGGCTCCGCCAACAAAGCCAGCAGCGAAGGGGTAATAGTAAAAGCCACCTCCGGCGGCGACGGCGCGACCGGCACAGGCCTTGTCGACGCTTTTGCAGCCTTTAAACAGCTTTAGGAAGCATCATCGAAAATACAACTGGTCAAAGGATTTTCCGATGCAAGTAACCGTTCATCTTCGGTCTGATATCGCTAAGGCAATTCAAAGCCGAAGCCGAGGAATGGCTGCCGCACAGTCATTGATAGAACACTTACATCGCGTCCATGCTGAGCTGCATCCCTTACACCCCGATAGTGATGATAAAGAACTTGCGACCCATTTCTTTTTGGAAGCGGACTCCGAAGAGGAAGCCCACGCATTAGTAGCCAGCCTTTTGAAACAACCTGGAGTGACCGCGGCCTATGTAAAGCCTCCAGATGCGTCCCCCTAAGGCGAGCGGCAGAGTAAAAACTACCTGCCAAGGGTTCAATGGGAGAGCGAGGCTCCTGCCGAGCTTGGCGTTGGTTCGGCAGGAGCCTCTCCCTCCCGGTATAATCAATGCTGCCGCTCGCCTAATTTCAATTCCCAGTAATTTGATTCTGTCACCCATTTCTCAGAAGTTGAGGCATTGTTATGGCACGTAAAGGAACAACAAATCGCCGTGGTTCACCCCCCAATCCACCGGCTAAGGCACCCGAAACCCTTGGGGTCGGGCGACGAGAACTCATCATGGTTAGTGAGCCGGATGCACAGCTTCGCGTCTCACCCAGCGGAATGCGATCGATGGGAACTGTTGTCACCGGACTTTCACGGTTGCTCGCGAGCCCTGACATTAGGATTCAGCCTCTGTTTGGACATACGGAAGAGAGAGTCCGTTCGCTTGTGGCTGAGATTCCCGATGCAGAGGGGCTAGGTAACTTAGAAACATACTATCATGTCGATGCGCCGAGTGATCGACTCGATGAGTTGGCCGAGTCGCTCATGAAATTGGATGAAGTAGCGGCGGCCTACGTCAAGCCCGCAGGCGAGCCACCCGAAATCAACGATATGGCTCCCGCCGCCGATGAAGCGCCTAGTACCACACCTGACTTCTCGGCCCGACAAATCTACTTGAACGCTGCCCCCGCAGGGATCGACGCTCGCTATGCGTGGCGCTTTCGAGGGGGCCGAGGCGCGGGTATGAGGATTATCGATTGCGAGTGGGGATGGCGATTTAGCCATGAGGACCTAGGCAGCAATCAAGGGGGAGTCGTTATCGGTACTCTTCACACGGACACCAATCACGGTACGGCCGTGCTTGGTGAGTTTAGCGGTGACATCAATACTTTCGGGATAGTCGGCATTTGTAGCGATGCGGTCGCAAGTGCCGCATCCTTCTTAACTCTACCAACAGCTACGGTCATTCGCCAAGCCGCGGATCGACTGAGAGCTGGCGACATCATGTTATTGGAGATCCATCGGCCAGGACCGGGAGCTAACGGTTCAGGCCAAGATGGGTTTATTGCGATTGAGTGGTGGCCTGACGACTTGGCCGCCATTCGCTACGCAGTTAGCCGCGGTATCCTAGTCGTAGAAGCGGCAGGAAACGGCGCTAGAAATCTGGACGATCCCATTTACAACACGCCTTCGACTGGGTTTCCAGCCACGTGGAAGAATCCCTTCAAGCTCACGAATCCGCAATCCGGCGCCATCGTGGTGGGTGCAGGAGCGCCACCGCCCGGAACGCATGGCCGCGACCATGGACCCGACCGTTCTCGGCTGGATTTTTCGAATCACGGTCAACGGGTCGACACGCAAGGTTGGGGACGCGAGGTAACAACAACTGGCTACGGTGATCTGCAGGGAGGTAGCAATTCCGATTTATGGTACACCGATACGTTCAGCGGTACTTCCAGCGCGTCGCCGATCGTGGTTGGGGCATTGGGCTGCATACAAGGAATGCTGCGTGCGAATAACCGACCGTTGTTGACGCCACTGACGGCGAGGCAACTCTTGCGCGCAACGGGATCGCCTCAGCAGGATGCCCCTGGTCGTCCTAAAACGCAGCGCATCGGCAATCGCCCAAACATCAAGCAGATGGTTGGTCACTTATTCGGTGTGACGCCGGAATCCGATGGCGGTCTGCTGGACAGCACGCTCGCGACGGCAGGTGGCCCAGTCGAGCTTAACCTATCAGGAAAGATCACGATCAACGTTCGCTCATCGGATGTCACGGTCAATGTGCTCGGTGAAAGTACGAAATCACCGCCAGGTTGATCGTTCGTGGCGGTTGCTGCCAGCAGCGAGCGGCAGCATTGATTATACCGGGAGGGAGAGGCCACCCCTGTAAACATGTTTACATCGCCTTTTCCCGACCATTTCATTGACCGGGAGGGTGAGGCTCCTGCCGAACCATGGCGGCACCAGCTCGGCAGGAGCCTCGCTCTCCCATTGAAACCCTTGTCCCATTGAAACCCTTGTCCCATTGAAACCCTTGTCCCATTGAAACCCTTGTCCCATTGAAACCCTTAGCCCATTGAAACCCTTGGCAGGTAGTTTTCACTCTGCCGCTCGCCTTACGTCAGTCGATATGAATGACAGCCTTCATGACGCCTGCGTTGGGGTCCAGCCAGTTTGGAAACTCTTTGGGAACATCGGCGAAGTTCGCATGATGCGTGATCCATGGATGCGTGTCGATTCGGCCCGCTTCAATCAACGCTATAATGCGAGTGAAGTCGCGAGATAAGGCATTACGACTTGCCATCAGCGTTATCTCGCGACGATGGAAAAAGGGTGCATGGGGAAACTCCAGATTCTGTTGCGTGATCCCTACATAAACGACTCGCCCGGCAAACGCCGCGAATTCAAACGCCCGAACCATCGATCGGTTGTTGCCCGTCGCATCTATCACTACGTCCGCCCGCTGACCTTGTGTCATTGTTTCCAAGTTTGCGATGTCGGTCTCGTCGTTCCGGATCACGAGCGTGTCCGGAACATCCATGGTGTTTCGAACAAACGCCAATCGATTCTCGCTGATATCCGCCACAATCGGTCGAGCGCCAGATAGTTTTACGAACTCGAGGGCTGACAACCCGATGGGCCCTGCTCCGATGACCAAAACATTTTCACCCGACTTGCAACCACTTCGGTCGACAGCATGGCAACCAATCGCTAAGGTCTCGACTAAGGCTGCTTGTTCCATAGTCAGTCCGCCAGCCAGATGCAGTTTCCTAGCGGGCAATACGATGCGTTCCGTCAGGCCTCCATCACACATCACTCCCAACGTCTTATGATGTTCACAGCAGTTCGTGAAACCTCGACGACACGAATAGCACTGCTGGCAATTCAAATAGGGTTCGACCGAGCAGCGATCGCCGGGCCGAACGTTGGTTACTCCCTCGCCAACCTCCAGGACTTCGACGCCCAACTCATGTCCAGGAATTCTAGGATACGAAAAGAATGGAAACTTCCCCAAATAACCGCCGAGATCCGTTCCGCAAACGCCAACGCGATGGACTCGGACCAGGACTTGTCCCGCCTCAGGCGAGGGTGGCTCAGGGATGTCGATGATTCGCCACGATTCAGGCTTCTCGAGCTGCAATGCTTTCATAATGAAATCCTTCAGTTGTTTTCGGGGAGGCCTTCGCGATGCCCAATGTTTCTGACCGACGCAAGGATGTCGATGACTTCCGACATCAAGGCCGTATCCACTGGCGATTCCAGCCACTCAACCCATTTTCGAATGTTGTTTGGGTTAGCGCTGCCAGCGATGGTAGTGGTCATGTCAGGATTAGCACAGGAAAACTGCAACGCGAGTTGGGCGATATCGACGCCACGCTTTTGGCAGTGCTCAGCGGCCTTTCGGGCCGCCGCTTGCACTTCCTTGGGGTCGCGAAACCAAACAGGCAATGTCGCGTTGGTTAGCAACCTGGCCGCAAACGGCCCGCCGTTCATGATGCCGATATTTTTGGCCTTGAGCTTTGGCACCAATTCATCTGCCAAGCGCGTGTTTTGAAGTGTGTATTGGTTGTACGAAAGAATGCAATCCAGTTCCGCTTGCGAACTGACCACGTCGAAAATCTTCATCGGGTAACCGCTAATGCCAACGAAGCGGACCTTGCCCGATTGCTGGATGCGACGCAGGGCCGGTAGTGTTTCGTCGATGATCTGCTGGAGCGGCGTGAACTCGATGTCGTGGCACAGAATGATATCCAGATGGTCGGTTCCGAGTCGGTGCAAGCTGACATCAACACTTTCGGCAACTCGCTTGGCTGAGAAATCAAAATGCCCCACATCGTAACGGCCCAGCTTCGAGCAAAGCGTGTACTGATCTCGCGGAACCTCTCGCAGGGCGATGCCCAACAGCACTTCGGACATGCCACGCCCGTAGAACGGCGATGTGTCGATGAAGTTGAGACCAAGCTCCAACGCCACCCGAACGCTTTCGAAAATTTCGTCCAACTGAACGCTGCGAAACTCGGCGCCCAACGAGGAAGCCCCAAAGCTCAGGATTGGCAGTTCAAGTCCTGTTTTGCCTAGAATTCTCTTTTCCATCTTCAGTTCTTTGGTTTGAGGTAAGGATTCAGTTGCAGCCGACAAAAGTCAAAGTAGTAGGCACATTCCATGTGCCGTCCACCTAGAACCGCAGTAAATGCGGACGAGCGGACGGCACGGCGGAGCGTGCCTGCTACTTCTGTCGGCTGTGTCGTTTCATCGATTGATCGAAATGGACAAATCTCATCCGAGCACATTCCATGTGCCGTCCACCTAGAACCGCAGTAAATGCGGACGAGCGGACGGCACGGCGGAGCGTGCCTGCTACTTTTGTCGGCTGTGTCGTTTCATCGATTGATCTCAATGGACAAATCTCATCCGAGCACATTCCATGTGCCGTCCACCTAGACCCGCAGTAAATGCGGACGAGCGGACGGCACGGCGGAGCGTGCCTGCTACTTCTGTCGGTTGTGTCGTTTCATCGATTGATCGCAATGGACAAATCTCAGCCGAGGAAAAGCGGTTTGAGATGCCGATCAAAAATATTCGTGGTCACTTGTTCGCCGACGATGGCAGCGTTGGACTTGAGCAAATCCGTGAATCGGTTGCCTGATTTGGCAGCCACTTTAAAAGAGACGTGCAACAACTGCCGAACATTCGCATTGAACCGAGGATCGCTTGGGATGTGCCGAAGGGTGCTGGCAAAGTGACCGCCGTCCCACGACGCGACTTCAGCGGCCGATGGCAATCGAGTTCGGTCGATATCGATGACGCTGGCGTAAGGGGCGCAGAATTCATCAATGTGATCAAGCGCGTAGGCATAAATTTCTTTGGCCAACGATAGACCATCCCCTCCCGCTTCGGCAAGTCCGATCAATTCCTCGAGCCAAGTGGTCCCGGCAGTCTTGAGGTGGATGCCCGCACCTGTGGCTTCGAGTGCTTTGCGAATGATCGGGTAGAGACCGAATTTGTCGCTGCCGCTATGCACGCTAAGTTTGAGGTTGGCTGGTAAGCCGTATTGGCCAATGGCGAACCGAATGACGGCTAGATCGTCGAAGTATTCTCGTTCAAATTGGATGAGATCGCCAACATAGTCAACCCCTTTGTTGAACCGACCGGTGAACTTGGGAGCGATGGTTTGGATGGGTAATTTCTCGTCGGCGAGTGCTGCCAAGATGATCAATAATTCCGGTGGAGTTTGGGGCGAGTCCGTCTCATCCATCGACACTTCCGGTACAAAATTCCCGATCCCTTTTTTGTTCTCGATGGTGACATAGATTTCGCCGGCTTGACGCGTTGCCATCAGGTATTTGCGAGCCACGCGTTCGACTTCCTCGCGTCGGATTACCAAGGGAGCTTCTAGACCTTGGATGGAGACAGGGCGCAACAACTCAGGATGGCGTTGTACAAATTGCGATATGTCTGCATCGCTGGCGGGCTTGCCAATCGAATCCGCCACATCGATGGTAAAGAAGTTGGAGCAAGCCAAAAATCGGTCGACGGTCTTCAGTTGGATATGATCGGCATCGACGTACCATGGATGATTCCATCCCAGGTCGGCTACTGCGGATGCAGCCGAATCGTAGACGCTTTGCGGTTCCGAGCCGATGAAGGTGTGTTCTCGATTGGACTTATTCCAGACCGGCACGACGACGAAACCTGGTTTAGGCTTCATCTGCTCGGAAAGCTTAAGGAATGCGGCAAGTTGCGCTTTGGCTTGGTGAGCAAATCGATCGCCCACTCCAAACGAATAGGGTTCTAAAACTAGCATGGTGTACCTTTTTGGAGAGTGAATCGGACAGATTGTTATCGAATTCGCGGCTTTAGAACATGGCTACGCCTGACTTTTGCACAGCAATTTCCAACCTCCCGTAGGGCAGGCTGCCAGCCTGTTACTCCGCTGGAAAAACAAAGGGAGGGCGAGGCTCCTGCCGAGCAACTGCCGCATTGGTCAACGCACCCGCCGATTTCGTTTATCATTACTATGTTATTTCGTTTAACCGCGTGGGCATCGCCCCGCGTTTGAAAAGTGCTCGCGGCCCGATGGGCACGCGGTTAAACGAACAGTGACTGACCTTGAGTCCGAATCCAAGAATGCAACCATGAAGATATACCAAACGCTCCTGCCCATTCTCGCGGGTGCGATGGCGGGAAATGCCCTCGCTTTCGCAGCGGACCCCATCGTCATCGAAGACTTCGAGGAGACCGACTATGGCCATTGGACTGTCAGTGGCGACGCATTTGGAACGGCGCCCGCGCGAGGGACGCTGCCCGGCCAAATGCATGTCGACGGATTTCAAGGAAAGGGGTTAGTCAACTCTTTTAAGGGTGGCGACAACGCCACCGGAAAACTCACTTCGCCGAAATTCAAAATCGAACGCAAGTTTGTAACGTTTCTCATCGGTGGTGGTGGCTACGCCAATGAAACTTGCATGCATCTCCTTATCGATGGCAAGGTTGTGCGTACCGCTACGGGCCCCAACACGGAAGCGGGTGGGAGTGAAACGTTGGCCCCTGCCGCATGGGACGTTCTTGAGTTCGCAGGTCGCGATGCAATCATTGTTATCGTCGATGAACGGAAAGGTGGTTGGGGGCACATCAATGTTGATCAGCTTGTTCAGACGGATGACCGCAGCTCCATTCCACTGGCAGCGAAACCCGCGTCCCTAGCCCCTGCAATACCGGAGATTGCACGCCAATGGCGCATCGACGCGGACTTCCTTCAGTTGCCGCTAATGCGACGTGAGGACGTCAAAAAACCGGGACTTGAAAAGCTCAGCATCGAAGCCGACGGAAAACTCCTGCGGTACATGCACGTTGAAATGCCAATGGAAGGCCAGCAGCCTGATTTTTGGTATTCGGCGGACCTGCGCGAATTGCGAGGAAAGCAAGTTACTCTGCGTTATAAGTCAAGAGATGCAAAAGCCTTGGAACGGCTTGAACTCGGCAACCAGGAGATTGTCGATCCGAAAGCTTACGAGTCCTTGCATCGCCCTCGATTCCATTTCAGCCCTCGGCTGGGTTGGATGAATGACATCAACGGCAGCTACTATCAAGACGGGCTTTATCATGTTTTCTACCAATTCAATCCAGCCACAACCAGCAAGGGAGCTGGCTTCGATATGCATTGGGGGCATTCGGTCAGCCAAGACCTAGTGCATTGGGACGAATGGCCGGTTGCGATTTTCCCGGACGCAACTGGCCAATGCTACTCCGGTACGACGGTGATGCAGCAAAAGCCGATCCCTGGCTTGAATGAAGAGACTAAACTTCCGGCACCTGTGATGTTCTTCGCGGCCACCAGCCCGTTCTCTCAGCACATCGCCACCACGCCTGACGGTGGTCGCAGCTGGAATCGCTTTTCCGGGAATCCAGTCGTTCCGAACCTAGGCGACGGCGATCGCGATCCGAAGGTTATTTGGCACGCAGCTTCGCAACACTATGTTATGGTTCTCTACGTTGGTGGCCCCGACACCTATAGGATCCTGCGTGCGAAGGATCTCATTCATTGGGAGCAGACGAGCGTTCTACCCAACTGGTACGAATGCCCGGAGTTCATCCCGATGAAGTCCGCGGTTACTGGCGAAGAACTCATGCTGCTCTACGGTTGCTATCGCACGCCCAAGGATGCGAAGGAACCCTTTAGCTCCGACTCCTGCTACCAGCTAGGGCGCTTCGACGGCAAAACCTTCACGCCCATTACAAAACTGCGAAATGCGCATCGCGGCCCCAATTTCTACGCCGCCCTCGTTTTTATGAACGAGCCCAACAATCGGCCGATCATGATGGGCTGGGCGCGAGGAACCCGCTTTCCGGGGGAAATCTTCAATCAGTGCGCCAGCGTCCCGTTGCTCATGCAGATGAAGGCCATTCATGGTGAAGATACGCTATGCTTTGAGCCCGCCGAAGAAGTCAACACGCTGCGTGGCCAACCGCTATTCAAACTCAACAATGTGACTGTAGCGGAAGCCAACGCCAAGCTTCAAAGCCTTAGGAGCGATGCAGCTCTCGATGTATTGGTCCGCTTCCGTCCTGATGCCCTAGGCAACGTAAACGTCCGCATTCGCGGCATTAGCTTCCACTACGATTCTGCCACCAAAATTCTTAAACGAGCCGATCAAAGCAGCCAACTCCATCCAAATACGTCTATCGAAGCACGCTTTCTTATCGACCGAGGCGTCGTCGAAAGTTTTTGGAATCAAGGTGAGGCAGCTTACTGCATTGGATCTCTTCATACCGACACGGGCCCGGCTTTTGCGATCGAAGGCAATGCTGTCATCGAAGAGATCGTCGTTTTTCCCATGGCAGAGATCTGGAAGCAAAAATGAAACTACTAAAACGGCGATCGATGTTGGATTTTCCTACCGGCTGGACTCGATTTGCAATCGCCATCATGTTACTGGCTTGTTTATTCCTATCACGCATCGCTGTAGCAGAAGAGCCGAAATTTCGCGACGTTGAGTACGGCAGGGTCGGTGACATTTCGTTGAAACTGGATTTCTACGAACCCGCTCAGCGTCGACCCGAACGGCCCTTGATCGTTTGGATCCATGGGGGTGCGTGGC
This sequence comes from Pirellula sp., assembly GCA_031372345.1. Taxonomy (GTDB): domain Bacteria; phylum Planctomycetota; class Planctomycetia; order Pirellulales; family Pirellulaceae; genus JBKCUI01. The sequence continues at coordinate 21,047 of JANMLD010000107.1, read as the reverse complement.
GTTCGGGAAGCAAATCGAACGTTCCCGTAGCCAAGCTCCGCGAGCAGGGCTTCGCCATTGCGAGTGTCGACTACCGTCTTTCTCCCGTTGCGAAGTTTCCCGCCCAGATTCACGATATCAAAGCAGCCATCCGATACTTGCGTACCAACGCGAGCCGTTTCGAGGTCGATGCAAATCGCTTCGTTCTCGTGGGTTCTTCGGCGGGAGGGCATCTTGCCGTGTTGGCAGCTGTTTCGGAGGGAGTGCCAGAACTTAGCGGAGACATCGTAGCCCCGGAAAACACCGCAGCCAATGTCCAGGCAGTGGTTTCGTTTTTCGGAGCAGGCAATCTTCAAACGATTCTTTCGCAATCGACGCCGTTTGGGCTCGATGTTCGAGTGCCCGCTCTTGAAAAGTTTCTGGGTGGTTTACCAGATCAACAGCCCGACCTCGCACGGCTGGCAAGTCCGGTGACGCACATTGACTCACGCGATCCACCATTGTGGCTGTTCCATGGCGATCAAGATCCTCAGATGCCGATCAATCAATCGCACGAAATGGATGGGGCTTATAAAAAAATGGGGTTACCAGTGCGGTTTGAGGTGGTTCATGGAGGGAAGCATGGAGGTTCCAGCTTCTTTACCGATGCGCAAATGCATCGCCTTGGAGATGAGTTGCTTGAATCGCTGACGACTGACCTTTCAAATGGAAAACGTTAATCCGATGGTTTAGCGTGCCAACATAGACTAATATTTAGTCAGTTATCTCAAATCAGACAGGAATCCTATGACTCAACTCTCGTTTTTCAACTCATGCGCGGCAACCATCGCACTAGCGGCGATTTCCTTGACCGCATCGGCGGAACAGACCGGCGGTTCCAAGCGAGTTCTTGTAGCCGATTCCTCGACCCGTCGGCTCGCCATCGTAGGCGAGGACGGGAAGCTCGAATGGGAGATCCAAGTAAGCGCGATCCATGACGCGCACCTTCTTCCCAACGGAAATATTTTACTGCAGCAAGGTTGGACAAAAGTCCAGGAAGTGACACCGCAGGAGCAAGTGGTTTGGGAGTACGATGCGGCCAAAGCAAATGTCGGTCAGCGGATTGAGGTTCACGCATTTCAGCGGCTTGATAACGGGCTAACCATGATCGCGGAATCGGGGCCGTCGCGCATTGTCGAGGTGGATAAAGACGGGATCGTCAAGCACGAAGTTAAGCTTAAAGTGGAGCAGCAAAGCGTACATAGTGATACTCGGCTGGTGAGGAAGCTCCCAAGCGGCAACTATCTGGTTTCCCATGAGCACGATGGCGCCGTGCGGGAATACGACACAAAAGGGCAAGTCGTTTGGGAATTTTCGGTGCCACTGTTCGACAAGCCTCGCAAGGCTGGTCATGGACCGGAGGGATTTGGCAACTCCGTTTTTAGCGCAACACGGCTTGCAAACGGCAATACGCTCATCGGTGCAGGCAACGGCCACAGCGTTCTCGAAGTGACTCCAAGGAAGGAAATCGTTTGGAAGATCGAGCAAAACGATCTTCCTGGAATCACGTTGGCATGGGTCACTCGCGTGGAACGGCTCGCTAATGGCAATACCATCATCGGCAATTGTCATGCTGGACCGGACAATCCACAAATCATTGAGGTCGCGCCCGACAAAAAAGTCCTTTGGACATGGAAGGATTTCACCAACTTTGGAAACTCCACCACGGTTGTTGAGATCCTCGGGGGGAAAAAATAATTGATGTCTGGTTGCCAAAACGGTTGAGATCGTCCGGGTGCAAGAAACGCTGCTTCCACCGGTAAGAAACCGGAGGAGAGCCTAGCCCCACAAGGGTTGCTTGTAGCTGCCAATTATCGACCCACTGGCATGAAGCCAGTGGTAGCGAAACACAGGAAAAAATGCTTCACAGCGTTGCAGAGGGAGGATAACTTTCGTTGAAAGTCTTCGAGAAATAAACCGGACGATCTCCGTAGCTGGGTTGTTGTTCGCCGCTCACCTGATGCGAGCTGAACGCAACAACCACCGTGGAGTTTGATATGATAGTTGTTGTCACTTACACGGTACGGGACCTCTTTATCCACCTGGGGAAAACCCAAGAGACAGGTTTTGAAATCGACGTGAAATCATGACGCACATATTGGTGGTAGACGATTCTGCAACTGAGCGACGGCGGGTGGGTCGGCTGTTGGAAAAAGGGTTGGACGCAGCCATTGTTTCCTATGCGGAGAATGGTAAGGCTGCTCTTGAATCGCTTCAATCGACGTTGCCCGACTTGATCGTGACCGATTTGCGGATGCCAGAAATGGATGGTCTTGGCCTAGTCGAAAAAGTCGCTGAAGGCGGGTTTGGTATTCCTGTCATTTTGATGACGAGTTTTGGCAATGAAGAGATCGCGTTACAAGCACTGAATGCCGGAGCAGCCAGCTACGTTCCAAAGTCCGTTCTCGGAAAACACTTGATCAAAACAGCCGAAAATGTGATCGCACTTTCCCAAGGCAAAAAGAACCGTCAGCGAGTTTTACAGGCGTTGACCGAGGTTCATTCGCGGTTCGTACTGGATAACGACATCACGTACATTCCTCCTTTGGTTAGCTACCTTCAAGAACAAATCGCCTTAATGCGAATTCTTGATGAATCCCAGTTGATACGGATCGGCATTGCCTTGTGCGAGGCGCTGACCAACGCAATCCACCATGGCAACCTGGAACTGGATTCGGAGTGGAGGCAAGACGACGAAGAGAAGTATTTCAAAATCGCCGAGGAACGTCGTATCATCAAGCCTTATTCGGATCGCAGGGTGCGGATGGTTGCTACGTTGTCGGACAGGGAAGTGCGGTTTGTCATCAATGATGAAGGACCGGGCTTTGCTGTCGACGAACTTCGAGATCCAACCGAAGAATTCAATATGGATCGCATGGGGGGCCGGGGCCTGCTTCTGATTCGAAGTTTTATGGATGAGGTGACACATAATGCCGCTGGAAATTCCATTACATTGATCAAAAACGTCGTTCCATTGGATTAGTGATCGATTTTACTCGTTTGAGGCAATCAACGATGACTAGCGTTTTCGATATGGCCGGAGCTTTGGAAAGAGTCGAAGGAGACAGCGAGTTACTCGATGATTTGGCAAGAATCTACGTGAAAGAATCGTCGGAACTCTCGGTCGCGATTTCCCAAGCGATGGAAAAGAACGATATCATCGCTGCGACCAGAGTAGCGCATACGATCAAAGGAGCTTCGTCCAATTTCTGCGCTCAAGCGATTTTTGATGCGGCTTGGCAATTCGAGCAATTGAAGCCATCGAACAGCCCTGAGGAAATTGCGTTAGCCTACCGTACCCTGCTTCAAGAACTAGAACGACTGAGTCAAGCCATCCGGCAAGAGTTCCATCTTCGGCAATAAGGATTTCGCGATGCTTTCGCAATTGCCCATTCGCAATCGATGGCGCACGCACTGGCGTTCGTGGATTTCAACCACAACCCTCGCGATTGCGTTGGCTACGGCTCTGACCTGGTTGGTCGGTTGGATTGGTTTGGCTGCCATTCGTCAGATGTCGACGGAGAGCTTGGAAGCACGCCTCAATTCCGAGGTAGAAACGTGTGTCCTCGCCTTGGAGACGTGGCTCGATGACCAACGCAAAATAGCACAGAGCTGGGCTGGTGAAGCGGGGGTGCAGGACGAGATCGTCGCGATGATGAATTCGCCGATCCAACGCGACTGGCAACGTGATCGTGTGTTGGCGAGCGACGAACTGAAGGGGCTTCGAAGGCGATTATTGCCTGTCTGCAAGGCGCATGGCTTCGTTGGATTTGTTGTGATAGACCGCCAAGGGCGACAGGTCGCCGCTCTTTTGGACGAAGCATTGGGACTTACGCTCGATGCGAAGCCATTGGAAACCATTCATCGTGTATTTCAAGGAGACACGGTGGTCACATTGCCTTTTGTTTCCGACATCGCATTGCCCGACGAGAATGGATTGCTTCAGCAACAGCAAACCACGATGCTCGTTGCCGCTCCGGTTCGGGATAGAGAGGAGGCCGTCATCGCGATTCTCGCGTTTCGATTGCAAACCGCAGGTCAATTTGCTCAAGCACTGGAACATGCGAGGCCTGGCAACACAGGTGAAACCTATGCCTTTGACAAGAATGGGTTGCTGCTGACCGACAGCCGATTTAATGATGAATTGCGTCGATTGGGACTAATCTCCCCAGCCCCAACAAGTCGCTCCGTGCTGGTGCTGGAATTACGCGACCCGGGAGTTAATTTGACCAAAGGCTTTCGTCCTGCGATCCCAAGGGAGTCGTTGCCGTTAACTCGAATGGCGGCAAGCGCCACCCAAGGGCAGGACGGCATAGATGTCGAGGGGTACAATGATTACCGCGGCATGCCCGTGGTCGGCGCTTGGCGCTGGCTGCCGAAGTACGAATTCGGAGTGACACGCGAAATTGACTTCGATGAGGCGTACGCGTCACTGGTTGCCTTTGATCGACTTTTTCTAGTTTGGCTAGGGTTGTTTGCCGCTGCTCTGATGGTAAGCATCGTATTGCACCTACGCCGGCGACGAGCGGAACATCTGCGAGCGAAAACGCAGGAAGCACTCACCACGCTCACGAATCGATTTCAGACGGTTCTCGATTCAGCGACACAGGTTTCGATCATCGCCACCGATATGGCGGGGCAAATCACCGTGTTCAATTCAGGTGCCGAGCGTATGCTCCAATATCGGGCGACGGAAATGGTGGGCTGTCAGTCGCCAGCGGCGATCCATTTGGAGTCCGAAGTCCGCGACCAAGGCGACAGACTGAGCCGTGAATTCGGTCGTTCCATTCAAGGCTTTGACGTGTTTGTCGAGTATGCGAGACAAGGTAAATATGAAGAGCGAGAGTGGACGTATGTTCGTAAAGATGGCAGTCATTTGACGGTAAACCTAGTCGTTACGGCGCTGAGAGATTCCTCTGGTGAAATGACTGGCTTCCTCGGTATTGCCAAAGATGTAACGGAGAGCAAGCGGGCTGAAGTGGCTTTGCGTCACGAACGCTTTTTGTTGCAAACACTGATGGATAATCTTCCGGACAGCATTTACTTTAAAGATTCCAGTAGTCGGTTCCTTCGGATCAGCAAAGCGCTGGCGGATCGATTTGGACTTTCGGATCCGCAATCCGCCGTCGGTAAGACCGACTTCGACTTCTTTACAGCGGAACATGCGGAGCGTGCTCAGGCGGATGAGCTTGGGTTGATGAATTCCCAAAAAAGGGTGATCGACAAGGAAGAACGCGAAACGTGGTCGGATGGTCGGCGAACATGGGTCGCAACTTCGAAATTCCCCTTGTTCGATGAAACGGGAATGCTCGTCGGGACTTTTGGAATTTCTCGTGATATCACTGAGAGGAAGTTGGCCGATGAGCGTTTTCGGCTAGTCGTCGAGGCCTCGCTCAATGCACTCCTCATGGTCGATCAGGATGGCAAAATCATTTTAACGAACTCTCAAGCGGGAAAATTATTCGGCTACAGCCGCGCCGAATTGCTTGGTCAATCGATTGAAATATTGGTTCCGCCGCATATTCGCGATTCGCATCCGCAGCTTCGTTCTAGCTATTTTGCGAACCCGGAAGTGCGCTCGATGGGTTCGGGGCGTGATCTGCAAGGGATTCGAAAAGACGGTAGCAGCGTTTCCGTTGAGATCGGTCTCAGTCCACTTGAGACCGAAGACGGTGTCTTTGCCTTGGCGTCCGTTATCGATATCACCGCCCGCAAGGGACTAGAAGACTCACTACGAGCGGCCAAAGAAGCCGCCGAAGCGACCAGTCGAGCGAAGAGCGATTTCCTCGCAAACATGAGCCACGAGATTCGCACACCGATGAATGCCATCATCGGGATGACGGAACTCGTGCTGGGCACCGAACTGCCTGCCACCCAGCGCGAGTACTTGACGATGGTTCTTGAGTCCGGCGAATCATTGTTAGCGATCATCAATGAGATACTCGATTTCTCCAAGATCGAAGCCGGGAAAATGAAACTGGAGCATGTCGATTTCCCACTCTGGGATACCGTGGGGGACGCGGTGAAGTCGCTGGCGTTGCGAGCACACAGCAAGGGCTTGGAGTTGGCTTACCATATTGGCCGCGATGTCCCCGAGATGCTGGTAAGTGATCCCGTTCGCTTGCGACAAATCATTGTGAACTTAGTCGGCAATGCAATCAAATTCACCGAGCGAGGCGAAATTCTATTGACGATTACGTATACGGATCAAAACGCAAATGCGGTTTTGCTGCACTTTGCCGTTACCGATACCGGCATAGGCATTGCGCAGGAAAAACAGAAGCTCATCTTTGATGCCTTCACCCAGGCGGATAGCTCAACCACCCGCCGCTTCGGCGGAACTGGATTGGGGCTTGCCATCTCCTCAAGACTGGTTTCTCTGTTCGGGGGGAAGCTGGAACTCACGAGCGAGTTGGATAAGGGTAGTACTTTCTCTTTCGCAGTGTGGTTGACTCGAAGCGCACAGGTTCACCTTGGGACATCCCATATGCGGTCTGACTTCTTGAACGGCGCGAACGTCCTGATCGTTGATGACAATGCAACCAATCGCTATATCATCCAAGAAATGGTGCGAGGCTGGGGCATGATTCCACAAGTCGCGGCCTCCGCAATGGAAGCTCTTGAACAAATGGAATTGCCCGGTGCTCCTATCCCGCTGCTGTTGACAGACATGCATATGCCAGAGATGGACGGGATCATGTTGGTCGAACAATTGAGACGCAATCCAAGACTTGCGGACGTTAGTGTTATTGTTTTGTCGTCTGGCGACCCAAGCGGCGACGCGGAGCGTTGGGACAAGCTCGGGGTAGCGGCTCGTTTGATGAAGCCGGTCAAGCAATCGGAACTGCTGACCGCGATTGAGAACGCGCTCGCCTTAGGCAAACGTGCAACGGCACGGGTGGAAGTGCCAGCCAAGGAAGACTTGCCACAAATCCGCCCCTTGCGCATCCTGCTGGCCGAAGATGGACTGACCAACCAAAAACTCGCCGTAGCACTCTTGCAAAAATGGGGGCACGTGGTGACCGTTGCAAACGATGGTCGAGAGGCCGTGCATGCTTATGAAACCCAGCCGTTTGATCTAGTACTGATGGACGTACAAATGCCAGAAATGGACGGACTGGAGGCGACCGCATGCATACGAGTTTTGGAAGGCAAGCTAGGACGTCACACTCCGATCATCGCCATGACCGCACGTGCCATGAAGGGAGATCGCGAGCAGTGTCTGGAATCTGGAATGGACGGCTATGTCTCCAAGCCCGTCCGGCAACGTGAACTCTATCAAGCCATCGCAGCCTATTTTGTCCCCTAAATTTGGAGTGCTGGGATTCATCCCAGCTTTAAGACCACCCTGCGGCACCATTGTTTATACCGGGAGGGATAGGCTCCTGCCGATCCAAAGCCAAGCTCGGCAGGAGCCTCGCTCTCCCATTGGAACCCTTGGCAGGATCCTGCGTCCGAATGAAAACCACCCTGCATCTATTGGATTCGGATTTCCGGACCATCGTACTTCGTAAATATCATCCTGCCGGCTTGGGTTTGCAAGGTACTTGTCACTACAACTCCGATGGTTTGATTAACGCGTTCTCGGCCCCCTTCGACAACCACCATCGTACCGTCATCCAAATAGCCAATGCCCTGATCTTGGCCTTCGCCGGTTTTTACCACGCGCACCTGAAATCCTTCACCGGGCAAAAACTGAGGGCGAAGCGCACTGGCAACTTGATTCAGATCGATCACCTCGACGTTATGCAACTTGGCCACTTTGTTGAGGTTGAAGTCACCCGTAACCAACTTACCGTCGAGGTGCTTGGCAAGCAGCACCAGCTTCATATCGACTGGCTGGCCAGCGAATTCCGGCAATTCGCGATCGTACATCATGAAGTCCATCTTTTCGCTGGTGCGCAAGCGATTCAAGATATCCAAGCCTCGACGCCCTCGAACGCGTCGCAATTTGTCCGAGCTATCGGCAATCGTTTGCAGCTCTAGCAGCACAAACCGAGGCATCACCAGTTGGCTATCGAGGATGCTGGTTTCTGCGAGCTCGGCCAGTCGTCCGTCTATGATGCTGCTGGTGTCCAAGATCAACGGCTTCATCCCTTTGAGGTCGCGAGAGAACTCAACATAAGGAATCACGAAACGAAAGTCGTCCTTAGTTTGTAGCAACAAACTAATGCAGGTGTAACAAAAAATCGTCATCGTCGCGAGCGATATATATGACTTAAATCTACTGTTTTCTAACATCGGATCCATCGCGATCGTCAGTAGGTAGGAAAGCAGTACGCCGACTAATAGTCCAAAATAAACTGCCGAAATAACTTCGATGCGTTTTCGTGGCAGCAACATGTCGGCGGCGACGACGCCGAACGCCGCCAGAAGAACACCGCTAAAAATCAAATAGGGCATCAAGGGGCCTAATACTTGAAGATCTGGTGATCTGGCCCAAATGGCTCCTACGCCTGCTGCGACGGTGATGAAGATGACTCGCAGGAACAGAATTGCCAACGCATCGGCAAAAGGGGTCTTGGAAGTCTTATCGAAAGAAGCGTCAAAACGAGAGGTGTCCATGGAATTGTCAAATGTCTACGTTCGTGAAAGGAGAGTTGTGACGTTCAATAATAACGTATTTAAACTGGGCATGTCGTCAGAAATTCCAGAAACACCGACGTTTTGCCACCCTCCAATCGTTGAACCCGAGCGCTGGCGACAGCCGTTTGAACCGCCAGCCTCGTTTCGCTAGCATTCTTTTTGCTAACCCGGTTTAAACATTAGCCTTTTGGCGCTAGTAGCCACGGTTTTCCGCACCGCCATATCCGGGGCGACGGGCACTTGCCGAGCGCGATAGCTATTTTGGGGCAACTGTAGCGATCATACGTTTGCCCTGTTGCAAGGGCGGCTGTTCCAATTTGGAAAATTCGGCTAGTTCTTGAAGAACGTTTTCCATGACGCGACGCCCTTCATCGACGTGAGCCATTTCGCGGCCACGGAAGATGACGGAGACCTGGACTTTGTCTTTATCCTTTAGGAAACCGATAGCTTGGCGGACTTTGGTACCGATATCGTGTTCACCGGTTTTAGGGCGAAGTCGAATTTCTTTTGTTTTGGTTTGGTGGGTACGTTGTCCGGACTTCTTACTTTTTTCATATTTATATTTGCCGAAGTCCATAATTCGGCAAACGGGTGGCTTTTCGTTAGGTGCAACCTCGACCAGATCCAAGCCCGCATCCCGAGCGCGATTAAGAGCCTCGTCGGTGGTGATTACGCCGTATTGAGTGCCATCGGGCCCAATAACGCGGATAGGGGAGATACGGATCTGATTGTTGATCCTTGTTTGAATGCGTTCGATTGTTGAAACCCTCTCGATTTGAATAAATGAACTCCTCCAGCCGACGTGCCAGATCGTATGTGGGACGAATTGCCCAACCGGTTGAAGACCGGCCAGACTACCTAGGTTAAAGTATCGGCAATTCTGGCCTAGTCGGTCAACAGATGTTTTGCGAAATTCTGGAAGGAGCCACGCAATAATTTAGTCTTTTCCGAACGGGGGTGCGTAAGGGGAGGGAAAATCGAGTTAATGGGTCGAAACCGCATTCCAAGCCAGGGGTGGCGTTCGGCCAGGGCTAGTTGCACTTGCAACCCCGGCCAAGGTGGATAACATACCCATTCTGGTGTGAAATGGATTTCGAATCACACCTGCCCGCCCTTGTAGCTCAGTTGGTAGAGCAGGTGACTCTTAATCACCGGGTCCAAGGTTCGAGTCCTTGCGGGGGCATTGCTAATAAACTCAGGGGTTTCTTGGGTTTCACCAGCCTTTTCATTGGGTTTTCTGTTAAACGCGATGGTTTCAACTGCTGTACTCTCGACGCTCCAGTTCGCACCGAAAAGCGCCCTGACTGCTGTACCAAATGCTGTACCCCTAACATGGCCTCAGTGCCTGTTTGGCGTAACTCCACCGACTGAGTGAATGCACTTCGAATCCGCTCGACCGCCGCCGCTTCGCTCCCTGGGAACAAATGCACGTATCGGTCCAAGGTACCACCGGTGCTTGTGTGGCTGCCGTAGCGATTGCTTTCTTGCTTACTACAGACAGGCATGCAGATTGCCTTTGGGCGTCCAACGGCGATTCTCGTCGAATTGGTGCGGTGTTCAGTTTGGTGCTACGGTCAACGACAGTGGTAATGGCATGTAGGCTTGCTCGTTAAGATATAATCGGATCCTTGGTCCTGCGTTTCACCACCGTATCACAGATATGCAGACTTTGTTAGACTGCGAGTCCGTCGATTTCGCATTCAATAAACAGAGTGCGAACCCATTGCAAAACTAACCGACTACGTCCAAACAGCCGAAGCTGCCGATATCCTCGGCGTTTCACAGAATACGCTCCGAAAATGGGCGGAACGCGGCGAAATCCCAATGCATCGCAATCCGGCCAATGGCTACCGATTGTTCAAACGGAGCGATCTCGACAATTTCCTAAAGAAGGTTAGCCGACCCGTGAACCAAAACCGCTGAGTCCTGGAAAGAAACGCCTGATGGCAAAGAAGAAAGCGTCCCGCACCCTGGCCACTCTGCGCGACATGCTGCTGCTGTACGGGGAGTTGAGCGTACCTAAAACGGTGAAATTGTCCGAGGGAGCAACATGACCAACGCAGTTCCCTTCCCGATCTTTCGAGTAAACCTTGAAGACGCCGATGATGTCGAAACGTTGGGAACCAAGCCGAAGTTTTGGTGGTTCAATGTTGAGCGAACACGTTTACTGTTCAAAGCAGAAGATCGCGGGACCGGAGAAGATTGGGCCGAAAAGATTTCTTGCCAACTTTGCGAATTGCTTGGTCTGCCTCATGTCCATTACGAGCTGGCACAAGAGTACGAGAAAGGCGAACCCAAACGACCGGGCGTCATCTGCGAAAACCTCGCCAAGTCGCCACTCTCGCTGTTATTGGGAAACCAGCTCCTATTTGAACGGGACGAGTCGTACCCACTTGATGAGCGAGCCAAGTACAAAGTTCGTTTGCATACAGTTGATGCAATTGTCAGCGTTTTGAACGAGCTTGAACCTCCACTAGGTTGGTCTGTTTCCGATGACGTTCGCTCTGCGCTGGACATCTTCGTCGGTTATATGCTGCTGGATTGTTGGATCGCCAACCAAGATCGACATCACGCCAACTGGGGTGCAGTTCGAGATGATCAAGGAAAGCTGTTTCTTTCGCCGACGTTTGATCACGGCGCCGCACTTGCACGCCTATTAACCGATAGTGAACGTCATGAGCGATTGACCTCGCGAGACCGAAATCGCTCGATGGCCGTCTACGTTACCAAAGCCAAGTCGGCTTGCTATGCCGAGGTTACGTCCGACAAGACTTTGGGGACGCTGGAATGCTTTCATGCATTTGCTTCCCACGCACCCGAGGCTGCCAAAACGTGGATACGGGGGCTGCAGGGGATCGATGCATCCAACGTTCGAAAGATCGTAGAACGAGTGCCGAGTACTCGGATTTCGGAAATTGCCAGGCAGTTTACAGTAGAATTACTCATTGAAAACAAAAAACGCATTTTGCAGATGGACATTCAATGAAAACCGCATTGTACGTTGCATGGCGACATCAAGCCGAATTGCATCAGGGTTGGGGACCGGTCGGGCGCTTGGAGCAAGATGACGGAATCTACCGCTTTTACTATACGCGGGGAGCGAGAACGCTCGAAGGGTTCAAGCCGTTTACCGAAATGCCAAATTTCGATGAGGTCTACGAGTCCAATGAATTGTTTCCTCTCTTTGCAAACCGACTACTCGGCAGGCAACGTCCCGAGTATGAACGATTCCTGCGCTGGGGGGGATTTGCACCCAACTCACAACCGGATCCGATTCTCGTTTTGGGAGTGACCGAGGGTAAAAAGGCAACAGACTCGGTCGAAGTTTTTCCGTGTCCCGTGCCAACAGGTGATGGATACTACTTCAATAAATTCTTCATCCATGGATTGAGATGGATGAGTCCCGACGTATTGAAGCGAATCGCGTCCCTGGAACCTAATGAGAAACTATATCTTATGCTCGATCTACAGAATCCCTACGATGCCAATGCCGTCGCCATTCGTACAGACGTGGATCGAGCGATGCTGGGTTATGTACCGCGATACCTGGCCGTTGAAGTAAGGGACCTCTGCCGATCATGCGATGTAAGCTTCATCGAATTGTTTGTGGAGCAAGTCAATCATGATGCTCCACTTCAGCAGCGACTACTGTGTCGAATGAATGCTTGCTGGCCTGATGGCTTCGAACCTTGTTCGGGAGAAGCATTTCAGCCCATTCGTTCGGATGTCTCCGCAACCTGTGGCTAAGATCACGCGATGCTGGCTACTCGTGACTCGACCTACTATAGTGTCATCACGCTTTCTACGTTGGGGTACGGGGATTTTTTGTGAAGCCGCGCTCGGTGCGATTATGACCACCCTTCTGACCGTTATCTTCGCGAAAAAATACGTTCGTTCGCGACTGTAAAGAAGGTCTCCACGACTCGGAGTTGATGAGGGCGCTCGATTGATGAATCCACAAAATCCTAAAATCGACGCTCGCGTTGATGCGAGATTTGTGTCGAATTCTGCGTTAAAGATCCGAAGTTTGCTTGTTCCAGGTATTTGACCTGGGATAATTCATGCTGAGCGTGATGCGATCGCGAGCCAATCGTAAACTCCAATTTTAAGCTAGTGGTCTTGTTTTGTTCCGGGTCGTGGTGAAAGCGTCATGCATGTTTAAGCAAACGATCCATTGGCTGGTGCCACACGAATTGAGAAGCAACGGCGAACAACGGCGGGCATTGCGTGCGATTGTTTTGCCCTCAGCCATCTTGATCTGGGCACCGGTGTTCGGACCCAGCTATTACTTGCTGGGATCTCCCCGAGGTGCTCTGGTCATCGGGCTTGCTGCTATCGGCCTAATTGTGGCCATGGTTTCATTGCGTTTTACCAAGTCCGTTCTACTCACTGGGCATATGGTCGCGTGTGACATCTTCGTCCTGTTGGTTGTATTGGCTACGTTTACCGATGGACCAGGCTCGCCATCGCTTTGGTGGCTGCCCGCTGTGCCAATCGCGGCCCTGCTGATTTGCGGGATGTGGTCTGGTATCACCTGGGCGGTAATCAGCTCGCTGGCGTGTCTGGCGTTCTGGTTGAATGACCGACTGGAACTAGTGCTTCTGGCCGATGATATCGTCGGTCCCCAATTTCGTCTGCTAAATTCGTTGGCGACCATCGGCATCATTCTATGTGCGTTCAGTCTGATCTTGGTGTTCAAATTGAGCGAGGATGCAGCTCGACACGATTTGGAAAATGCTCGACTGGAAAGCGAGGCTGCAAACCGAGCCAAGAGTCAATTCTTGGCCAACATGAGCCATGAGATTCGTACCCCGATGAATGCGGTACTCGGCATGACTGAACTTGTTCTGAACACAGACCTCAACACGGAACAGCGAGATCGCTTGTCAACGGTTCTTGAATCGGCAGAGTCGTTGTTGACCATTATCAATGAGATATTGGACTTTTCCAAAATCGAGGCGGGAAAAGTCCAATTGGAATCGGTGCCGCTGGATGTTCGCGCCCTCGCAAACGAGATTCGAGATGCGCTGGTCATTCGAGCCAATCTGAAGCGATTGCGATTCGTTTTGGATGTTCATCACGATGTCCCGGAGTTCGTCGTCGGCGACCCAACGCGATTGCGGCAGGTGCTGCTGAATCTGGCCGCCAACGCAATCAAGTTCACCGAGGCAGGACAAGTCGCGGTCACGGTTCATTGTGAGTCAAGCAATTGCGATCCGGTTGTGCTCTGTTTTGAAGTCGAAGATACCGGAATTGGAATTCCGTTGGATAAATTCGATGTGATCTTTTCTGAATTTGAACAAGCCGATACGTCGACGACCCGGCAGTTCGGCGGAACGGGTCTTGGACTCTCGATCTCATCCCGGTTGGTCAATTTGATGGGAGGCAAAATTGGCGTGGACAGTCAGGAAGGGCGAGGCAGCACTTTTCGCTTTTCTATTCCCTTTGCCGTTGCTAGTGCAAACGCGGTCGCCGCTGTTGTGGGCACGACGCAGAAGCCTAATGAAGACGCGGAAGCTCTTGAAGAGACAGACAAAGTATTCAATGGCGGATTGAAGATTCTGGTTGCGGAAGATGGGCTCACGAATCAAAAACTTGCCATCGCGTTGCTTGAAAGGTGGGGCCACACTGTCAAAATCGCGGGCAACGGGCAGGTGGCGGTTCGGCTTTGGGAAGAGGAAAGCTTCGATTTGATTCTGATGGACATTCAGATGCCTGAGCTGGACGGCATTGGAGCGACGAAAATAATTCGGGATTGCGAGCATCGCCAGGGCGGGCACATCCCGATCATCGCGTTGACGGCGCATGCCGTAGAAGGAGATTGCGAGCGTTGTTTGGCGGCTGGGATGGACGGCTACGTCTCGAAGCCGATTCGACGAGCGGAATTGGCCGACGCGGTGAAACGATGCGTCGGCACGTCTCTATGAGCCTTACCCCGAAAAAGCGATTGAGCCTTTGCAAGTCCAAGTGCCGGATTTGGAGTGCTTCGATTCATCGGAGCTTTTAGATCATCCTGCGATCAGAATCGCTTTAAATGGTTGGCAAAACTTCCAATCGGGATCATCACGTCCGGTTCGTTCCAGTTCTGCGCGAATTTCGCCGAACCTTTGCCGCATAGTTGCCGCTCGAATTAGCGATTCAAAATGATCCGTCTTGCCCTTGCCAATACCCGCGTCTACACGATCATGAGCTCGAAGGTCATCCAATACAACCACATCCTTCCAATCGCACGCAACAAGCTCTCTTTCCACAGATTGGTGACATCGTTGACAGGCAGCCGAATTTGATTTGGTTTGATATTGTCGGCATCAAATAGACTCGTAATGGCTATAATCTGCGTTTCGTTCAGAAGGTCAATCGGCAACGCGTTTCGGTGGTTTGGAATTGATCGCCGAGGAGGGTGATACATCGGAACTAGCAGCGCGATTCGATTCTAGTTCAACAGGTATCGTTGCAACGATCAATTCGAGACCCACTGCTTTGTTGACCGCGAGCGATCTCAATTCGTCAGCTCCCTTTCATGAAATCAAGGTCTCCTTCTTTGACCCATCTGGAATTAGGATTCGAAAGTAAAATGCTACCGAAAAACGGGGCTCGAAAATCCCGTTTGATTACTTAGACGCATGCGACGCAGGGCACTTGTGAGAAAGTTTGCATTATGGCTGGCTGCTCCGACGGCGGTGAGGGCAATTGCTCTCGCCGATCATTCAAGTATTGCTCGGAAATGGCTTCGAATTCGCGATGCACTTGGATAAAGGTTTCGACAACAGCGGGATCAAAGTGCTTACCTGCACCCTCAGCAATGATCCTGCACGCTGCATCATGTGACATGGCGTCCTTGTAAGGCCGCTTGGATCGGAGAGCATCGTAAACGTCGGCGAGCGCCACCAGCCTAGCCGAGACCGGAATCTCCTCGCCACGCATGCCATAGGGGTATCCACTACCATCCCATTTCTCATGATGATAGGCACAGATTTCACGAGCTAGTTCAAGAAATCTATCGTTCCCAAGCCGTTCGTCGATTGCGTCAAGACATCTTTCGCCGAGTTGTGGATGCTTTTCTATTTCTCTACGTTCCGCTGGATCGAGTTTGCCCGGCTTCAACAGCACTCGATCGGGGACCCCCACTTTTCCGATGTCATGAAGCGACGATGCCAAGCCAATGGATTCGATGCAGTGAGTATCGATCTCATCACACCGCGTCGCATGAACCTCCGCTAGCCGCGCGGAAAATATGCGGATTCTATCCAAATGCTCTCCTGTGTCGCTGTCGCGAGACTCGGCAAGCTTTGCTAGGCCGAAAATGACTGAGTTGCGTGTTTTCATCAAGGATGCGGTTCTTTCGCGGACTGTTTTTTCAAGGCCTGCGTTGATTGCAACAAGCGCGTGCTCGAAACCTTTGATGATGAAAGTTGAACTTTTGGCCGTTACAAAAATCAAAACGATACCTATCACGAGTCCTGCAAAGCCTAGGGGCGTAAGTATCTTGGACACGGCAGTTTTCGTCGAGGATTCCGACTGATGTACAAAGAGAATACCATTAATGTTTGGAAGAAAAGCAGCAGAGACAACCTCGGTTCTTTCTCCTTTTCCCACAATTCCGGTGCTTGGCCGAAATACGTCGGTATTGGCTTTCGCTGAATGAAATAGATTGATGGGATCCTGTCCATTGGAAATGGCAGAAATGCCATCAAGTCTCGCAAACTTCAACGACGGCTCTGTGCGAATTTTGGGATGACACAGCAAGCGGCCGGATGTCGCATCCGCGATGCAGAGGTAGCCGTTTTTTGGTAGTTGCGTTTTTTCTACGATAGTCTGAAACTGCTCCCAATTTGAATCGCCGATTGCAATCGCTTCCGACTCCATGGTCATGAGTAAGCGACCGATCTGTTCAGCTACAAGTTGGTTCGCGTCGAAAATTTGAGATCGAATGACGGTCCCCACTTTCGATTTGACCCACCAACCAAATCCGGCTAACGCACACGCCAAAAGGACAATCTGCACGCCTGAAAGCCATTCGACCAACTGTGGCCGCGCATGCTGGCGACATGATTGGTGAAATCGTCATGGCCATGAAGCATCGAATCGGTCTCGGGAAAATCGCTTCCACCATTCATCCCTATCCAACTCAGGCGGAAGCGGTCCGCAAGTTGGGTGACCGGTTCAATCGAACGAAGCTGACGCCCACGGTGAAGTCGCTGTTCTAGCCAGCGGGGAGTACATAAACACTTCTCTTTCGACGCGATCTTAATCGTCGAACCGCGCCCATTGCTAAGCCAATTCCGACAAGAGCTAAAGTGCTGGGCTCTGGAACTGCGGTAATGGTAAGTGTTCGACCAAATAAGCCGCCACCGGAGGCGGCGGAAAGACTTTCTAAGCCCGCCAATCCTGAAGCGAAAGTGGTGAAGTCACCGTCCTTGCCTGGATTGAAGTCAGCCAAGGTGAATGTAGTTGTACCAGCGGTTGGGGCTACGAGATTCAGGGTTCCCAAGATCGCTTCGCGGCTCCCGCCCCCAAAATCGACCGAGGTTCTGCCCGGTTGGCCAAACGGAATACCGAGAGCGGCGAAATTAAGTGTGTCCGCATCGTTTGAAGCTGCTGCGAAGCCACCTGTTGTAGTGAGGGTAAGTGTATTGAAGGAGCCGTTCGCCCCAGAGTTTCCAACGTTGACCGCATAGGCATTCAAATTCGCAGCTCCCAGCAATGAAACCGAACCTGCCGTAACAGTCTCTTGAAAAATCACTTGCGTCCCGGTAAATACTTTGCCAGCGTCAAAGCTGAAAGTCGCATTCTTTGAATCACCGAAATCCGCATGGCGAAAAAAGATATCAAAAACGATTCCGGCACGGGCGCAGTTTGACGTTGCAATCACCAACAGCAGGCAAACAACCAAAGAAAACCGATTCATATTGTACCCCTTGGTTTCCCGAAAGAAACAAGAAACGAAAACACTATTTAAGAGGAGTCACAAGTATACTACAAATCTCCTTGGAAGTAAAACTGTACCCGACTGCTAATCATCCAGTTTCAGAAATAACTGAACTTCTTCTTTGGATACGCAAGCCCGTTGAAGGTGACATTCAGTGACGCTGGGACGCAATGGACAACCGTGCTGTGCAGCCCTGCTTCGCGGCTGGGCTGACGTTGAAAAGCTATCTCGTTCTATTCTTCCATGCTATCGGATGATGACTGGATCGGCATCGATTAGCGCTGAGCCGCGGTAAAGAGAAACGTTTCCACCGTTGAACGATGGGTGCGCACTTTGGACACCCAAAAGCACACGCGTTTGACCGTCGGGCAGTTGCTCGACACTATAGCGCACCAAAGGTGCCAACTGCCATGCTGGTAGTGTCGCAAGTTCACGAATGGACCGCGATGCGATCACCGTGTAACCTCCTGTCGGACCCAGTTGCGCGGACGCGACATCATTGAACGCACCGGTGACCGAAAAACGGCAAAGACCGAATGCAGAACCGACGATAGTCGTCTGACCGCCGCCGGTCGAGCTGCCACCTTGAACATTCAACTCACCGCCTACAGCCAAGTTTGGCAACGCAATCAACGAAAGAACTGCAAAACAAACATACTTTGAATTCATCGAAATACCCTCAAAAGTAAAGTGAAACTGACGAAACACAAGAAAAAAAGCGAGCAAAAAATTCCTAGCGAACATTGACGAAGGTGGAGAAATTTCTAGATGTCTTGACCGACACGGCGGAAAAAGTGAACTGTCCACTTGTAAAGTTGGTGCCAACCCGCCAGTAGCGGATCCAACCGTATGCTGGTCCCGTGCTCGGCACCGGCTCACTCCTATCCAGCGTCATTGTTAAACCGTTGAATTTCGCTTGGCGACTGACGGAGTAGCCATTTTCGAATGTCGCAACCCACAGGGCCGGCCCACTATGCGCGGAAGACGGAGTAGCGAAGCCGCCGTCAGGGATGTAATCCCAATACGGATTTCCTGTCGATGCAACGGCAAGAACCTGGACACTTTGCAGCGCCGGGGCGGACTGAGCGCGAACAGCTCCGGAAAAAAGCGAAACTGCAAACAAGAGCGAAAAAACAATCTTCAACATCATCGTCTCCCCTGAAATTTGGTGTATCAAAAACCCACTGGAGAAAAGACGTTGGAAGAAGCAAAGCGCACATGATTTTTTTAAAAATATTTTGAATCGCTCAAGTCAGAACCTGTTTTTACTTGGGAAATTTTTCTTGTCGCTTGAAACGCAATCCCCTAGAATCATTGCCGACTGCGCCATGTATGTACCCGGATCGTTGCCTTGGTACTGTCTTAACTGGCGCAATAGATATATTGACCGCAATGGATTCTGGAGAGCGTAATGGGGAGCAGTTTAGGAAACGATGGTTCAGACGATGACAGCTCTCGTATTGGTTCCGAATTGCTCGAGCGATTGCGTCGCCTTGATCCACAGGCGGTTGCTGAATTCGTCGGACGCTACAAAGCACAAGTCTGCCGACAGACGAAAATCACACTTCGGCACAGCGGTGTTTTCGCCCGTCCGCGTGGAAATGAAGACGAATTCCAAACGCAGATTGAAAGCCACTTCAACAGTGCGCTTTCCCGAATCTTATTGAAAATTCGAGACGGTCAGCTGAATTGTGATCTGCAACCAGTCGTTTACATGAACAAAATCATTAAGAATCGGTGTGTTGATAAGCGAGGAAGGGACCGACTGCGCAATCACCAATCGGCCGGCGAACTCGATACGTTGATCGCTTCGCAAACAATGCCCGATGATGCTGCCGCCGAGCGTGAATTGATAGAAAAGTACTCCGGCATGTTAGACCAATTGACGGATTGGGAACAATACCTGGTTCAGCTGCGGATTTTTGAGAACATGCCTTACTCCCAAATAAGCCAAATCCTCTCAGTCCCCGTGCAAACGCTACGAGCAAGATTTTCAGATGTCTTACGAAAATTACGAATCCTCGGCAAAGACACTTAAAGGAAGCAAGAAATTGAATAACCACGTGAATATCAAGGCGGACCTACTCGACGTTCAAGATGAATGTTGGGAAAACGGACGTTTTGTGCCCATTGAGCAGTTGCTATCGCAACAGTCTGACGTCACCGACGAACTTCTCTTGGACCTAATCTGGAACGAAAAGGTCTGGCGAGGAAAACTGCTTCCCGAGCAAGAAGAAGCCTACTATCAACAGGAGTATTGTCGTCGCTTTCCAGCCTTGTCCGCCCAAATCGATCGCGAGTTTGAATTTGCCCAAACCATCAACGAGAGCTTCGGCGGTCAAGGCATATCTGAGTTTGAACAGACGGAACAGTTGGACGAGAACGGAATTTGCATGCCGCAAATTCCGAATCACCATGTGATCGAGGAGTTTTCCTCTGGTGCATTCGGAATCATCTACCGCGCGCAGCAACTGATTCCGGATCGTGAGGTGGCGATCAAAGTGGTGGACCAGCGCAGCTTGATTGAGATCAGCACCCAGGGGTTTCATCAGGAAGCACAACGCATCGCCGAACTCCGCCACCGCAACATCATAGAAATTTTCACGGTCGGTCTTTGGCAAGGCTCACCCTATTTTACTATGCCCTTCGTCAAAGGCGGCAGTTTGCTGAAACGCATCAAGGACTTTAGCAATCGCTTTCGGGAAATTGCGGAACTGCTCATTCCCATTGCTCAGGCGATCGAATACGCCCATCAACTTGGTGTCTTTCATTGTGACATCAAGCCATCGAACATCTTGCTCGATGGCGACCGTCCGATGGTGGTTGATTTCGGATTGGCCATCTCGCCATCGAAAGACCTGGCAATGGTGACTGGTGGCACGAAGCCCTACATGGCCCCCGAGCAATTTTCAGGCTCGGATCTTCCATTATCGTCGCAGACCGACGTTTACGGTCTTGGTGCTCTGCTTTACCATTTGCTAACAGACCGTCCGCCTGGAAGCTCAGGAAAGTGGGCCATGGCGATACGTCCACGCATGCATAGTCCGCGGATCCCGCGCGATCTGGAGGCTATTTGCATGAAGTGCTTGGCACCAGAGCCAAAGGCGCGATATGGTTCGGCAGAGGATTTTGCACAGGACTTGCGACGATACCTCAATGGCCAGCCGGTAGAAGCACGCCCTTTGACAGGAACTCTCTTACCTCTGCGACTTCTAAAGTGGTCTCGACGCAAGCCTTGGGCCGCCGCCTTCTGGGTCGCAGTCGGTTTAGGAACGGCCTACCTTATTATCAAAAATGGCCAGCTTCGAACGGCCCTGCGAGATGCCGAGGTTCAACGCGACCACGCGGCCAACGTGTCCTTTAATTTAGGGGTGATTACTGTCGAACGCGCTTCCAAGCAGCGAGCCCTAGAGTCGTACCGGACGGCAGAAAAACTCTTTATTGAACTCGCCGAGAAGAACCCCGAAAACTTTGACTACCGTTTCAATTTAGCGCGTACTCGGAAGAATCTTGC
>JANMLD010000103.1:0-91413 GCA_031372345.1 Pirellula sp. | reverse complement strand
GCACTTTCGCGGAGCGAAAGGCGACATTGGATTACAACGACTTGGCCACCGAGGTTCGATAGGCAGCCAGCGCCGGAATAATACCAGCTAGGATTCCGATCACGATCAGGCCGGGCACGATGAACGGTTCTTGAGTGGAGTTGATACTCAAGAAATCGATCCGAACCCCGGTTGCTGGTTCGGTCCAAGCGTTGCTCAAGGGACCTACGGCGTGCCCAACGATCCAGCCGATCGCGCCCCCGCCAACCGCAATCAATACGGACTCGACGAGGATTATGGCAGTGATATGATCGCGCGAGGCGCCAAGCGCCCGCATGACCGCAATGTCCCGTTTCCGTTCGTTCATGCTGTTGTAGATCCCGACGAGAATGCTGATGGCGCTAACGACACAAACCAGACTCGTGATCGCAAGCAAAGCCCATTTGATGGGTGTGACGAAAAATAGCAAGAGTCCGCTGATGACGCTGATTGGGGAGACTGCCTGCGCGAACTTGGTTTTGTTGACTTGCTTCTGCAACCCGATCGCATTGGGGCTTTTTTCATTTGGCTTGACCAATATGGCAGTGACCTCTCGTTTTTCGATTGGCAATCGCACCTTCGAAAACTTAGACTCACGCACGGGAGCAACGGCTGTGCCTTTTACCTCCATCCCAGAATCTTCGTTGCGGTCCGGTGCCACGTGCCCCTCCAGCAAATAGAAGCCTTCGATATTCACAAAGGCGCCACGGTCGTTTGGGGTCCCAGTTGGCTCCAATATTCCAACGACGCTGAATCCTTGATTGTGTTGTTCGCCACCAGAGGCACCGTGCGATGCAAAGATCTCCGAACCCAATTGCAGCTTCATCTCGGATGCTACTTGAGAACCAACGACGGCTTCAAAGTAGCCATTTTCGTCAGAAAAATCGACAAAGTTTCGGCCCTTCGCGAATCGGTAATCCTGGTCGTTGTTATTTCCATGTTTAAGCAAATTGAAGTAGTCGGGTGTCGTCCCAACGCAACGGTAGGATCCGATGTAGTCTCCCATGCACAACGGAATGGAAAACCCACCCTTCATTAAGAACGAATAGAGACCGTTTCGTTCGGGTTCTTTCAGTACGCCACCGAGACGGGCCAACTCCTTTTGCCGCCCGTCGCCCGGAAGGTATTCCATGTAATACGAGTACGGGACATTCTCGACTGGTTGGCTTAGGAAGAACACCGTATTGAAGGTCAGTTGTATGTCGCTCCCCTTGGCGCCGACGATCAGGTTATAACCCACGTTGCTAGTGCGTTCAAAGGTCCTTTCGACGACACCCGAGATGGTTAATACGAGCACCACCAGCGCAACACCTAACGCCATGGAAAGCATGTTCAGGGCGGTGGGTAATTTGCGATACGTCAGATTGCGAACGGCAATGGAAAACAAGTTCATCGTTGGAATCGTCCTTAGTACTATTGTTCGGTTGTGAAGGTGCGATCCGCAAAGGCTCGATTGATCAGTTCGAGTCTTTCGACACGTTCAAATCGATGGGCGATTTCGTCACTGTGTGTGACCATTAGGATGGCTACCGACTCTTCGCGACAGACATTTTGGATCAGGTCGATAATACGTTTCTGATTGGAAGGATCCACGTTGGCCGTGGGCTCATCCGCCAACAACAATCTCGGTTTATTTGCCAGGGACCGAGCCACTGCCACGCGTTGTTGTTGCCCCACCGACAGTTGGCTTGGCAGGTAATGCATTCGATCGGACAAGCCGACTTTGTGCAGAAGCTCCTTTGCCCGTTCGGCGCTCATCTTTTTTCGTGCGAACGTCATGCCCAGGCGAACATTTTCCAAAGCAGTAAACGCGGGTAGTAAATTAAAGGTTTGAAAGACATAGCCCATTTTGTCGGCCCGAATACGATCCCGAGTTGCTTCGGAGAATTTGGTCAACTCGGTTCCATCGAGCCGGATCGATCCGCTGTCCGCTGCAACGATCCCTGAGATGAGATGAAGCAAGGTTGTCTTTCCACCGCCACTCTCGCCTCGCAGGACGACTTGCTCTGCCTGGGCGATATCGAGTTGCGGAATGTCGATGATCAGCAATCGGTTCCCCGAAGGTTCTGCATACGACTTTTTCAAGTTTCGGATTTCTAGCATGGATGGATCAGGTCATGAGTTGGTTTGGATAGGGTATGAATACGAAAGGAAGCCGACTCCAGTTCAATTCATCCGTTGTAGCCAATGGGAATGCGCGTATAGCCATTGGGAATGCGCGTATAGCCAATGGGAATGCGCGTATAGCCAATGGGAGTGCGAGGCTCCTGCCGAGCTGGCGCCGCATTGGTTCGGCAGGAGCCTCACGCTCCCGGATAATGACTTGGTTGAACAAAGCCGATGAAGACATGTTTAAAGAGGCCGCCTCGCACTCCCATTGGTTCTTGAACGAGTCGTGCACCGCGGTTCTACACATTTCGGTCGAAGCGTTTGCTTTTCATCACGCGGTCTATCTCACGACCCGCGTCGGCTTTCTTAAGAGTCTCTCGCTTGTCGTGGAGTTTCTTGCCTTTGCAAAGGGCGATGACGCATTTGGCTTTGCCACGTTCCGCAAAGTAAACTCTGAGCGGGACCATGGTAAGTCCACGTTCCTTGGAACGCCCCACGAATCGCAACAATTCATGCTTATTCAAAAGCAGTTTGCGAACACGTTTGGTGGGATGATTCCAAATGGAAGCTTGCCGATACTCTTCGATTTCGCAGCCCACCAGCCAAAGTTCACCATCTTTGATGCGAGCGTACGCTTCCTCGATGGAGCATTTTCCGTTTCGCAAACTTTTCACCTCGCTGCCGTGCAACACGATTCCGCACTCGATGGAGTCTAGAATTTCGTATTGATGCTTGGCTTTGCGATTGTCGGTCACCATTTTGTGCGTGGGTGGTGTCGACGATTTGGCAACGACGGATTTAGCCTCTTTGTCTTTTGGCTTGGTGGGCTTCGGTTTCGTGTTGGGTGCCGTTGGCTGAGCTTTTTTCTTATTCAATATCTACCTGCTCACGTTTGCTTTTTGCGATGAGAGCTCAAAAACAGCAAAAGTCTCGTTGAACTCATTTTGGGTTGGATACAGGATTGGCAGCAATGGCAAACTCTGTCCCACGACACGGCGGTCTAATAAAACATAACGGATGCCGTACTTGCCCTGCAACTCCCAGAGTTTCTCCGTAGTCCAGGGTTGAAGTACTTTTTCTTTGTCGAATTGGTAGGCATCCGCCAGTCGCTGGCTCCATTCAACCAAGGCTGCGGCGTTCTGAGGTGCATCTTTCCAACATGCCAATTCGGGGCGACCCGTATGCCACTTGAATGACTGTTGTCGGCGAGGGGTTAGCCAAAGCGATTCGACATCCGAATTCTGTTTAATCCAATCGCAAACTCGCAGCCAATCCTCAAATTGCTTGATTTGATCGGACTCCGAATCGGACTTTGCCACAAAGTGAGCCTTGTCACCAGCGGGAATGGTTTCGTGGGTATTGGCTTCGAATCGGTACCCCAAGAGTATGAAACCTGGCACAAGCACACTGGCCCACGCAAGCCATTTCGCCGCGGCTGGGTTGGGTGTAAACGTAAGTCGACCATAAGCAAAGGAAACGACCAGGGAACCAATCATCATCGGCATTGCTACGTCATTCCAACGAAACAAGTAAAAGCGGAGCAGCTTCGAAGTGAGTTTTGGGAAAGATTTCCCAAAGGCCAAGTCGACCATGAGACCGAACATGGCAACAGCGAACCCAAAAAGTCCCCATCCGATGACAAGCTGCAAGCCTCTCGGAAAGGTTGCAAAAACACCCGCCCATGTTCGATAGTTCTTGGAAAGGATGTTGCCCTGCGAAAAACCCGTCCATTGGATTTCCAATGCTTTTTCGCTTGTTGCAAGCCATTTCGATCGACTTGCCATCCAAAAAACGAGGCAAGCGCATAAGAGCTGGCCCCCAAAGTCTTGCCAACGAATGGTACTGAATCGTGTGGGAGCAAGGTGGTGCCCGAGTCGAGTGTAGACTTGTTTAACGGCGCTTTCGCTGGCCAAGATGGGGTCCGTTCCCCAATCGATGGCAATGGCTGGAACGGCTCCAACAATGACGCCAATTAAGCACAAGCCCCAACCGACGCGATGGATAGCAAACCAGCCTGCTAAGCCGTTTGAGTTGGTGCCTAATGCCTCAATTTGCTTAGTCGATTGCCAATAGTCCATGAGGAGGGAAACTGTCGCCACACAAGCGATTACCCAAATCCCGGTTACAACGTGATAGGCGGCGGCACCCCCGAGCAATGTCCATGCCAGGGTCCAGCGTTGTCGAATAGCAAGCGCGAGTCCAGCGAAGATCATGGCGTAGGCAATTCCTTTGGATTCGCAGCCGCCAATGACCCATTCACCTGCCCAATGCCCGTAATGAAGCCCGACTAGCCAGACTATCCCCCAACAGCTAGCAATCAGTGGCGAATCCATTGGCCGAACTGTTGCGTCAAGAGGTTGAGTTTGGCTCCGTTTGGGGGATTCGAACCAGAGCGCTCGGCCAAGCATTGTCCAACCGATGGCCAAAAAGATCCATGTCACGAATCTGCCGGTCCAAACCGCCCAGGAAATCGGCAAGCACTGAGTCAAATAGCCGAACGACGCGAAAAAAAGCCAATGAGCGTCGCCAGACTCCAAGAACAAATCCCCTTTTCCGAAATTTGGATTCCAGAAGTGGGCTGCTTTGGTCCAGTAGTGCGGTTCGTTAATGGCGGGGACAAAGCTTCCCGCGTAAATGAAAAAGATGCAAAAAACGCAAAGAAAATCGACCGCGAACGAGCTGGTCCAGTTGGAACTGGGAGCGCGTTTGGCGTTCTCCTGAGTCATTGCATTGAGGTTAACGGGTCGAATCATTCTGAAATAACCGGACAATCTGGTATAGTTTGGCGAGCGGGTTGTTACGCTTAGAGTTCACTGAAAATTAGGAAAAGAATAACGATCAGAACGCAAACGACTAGCAATCCAGGAATTTTCCAGAAAATCTTCTTGACAGCTCTTCGTTTTTCTTGACTGTCACGGCGTGGCACTTAGAGTTGAGAGGAACTGATTATGCGTGTGGACACGAGTTCGGCAGTTGAGTCTCAGCGTTGTAAAGCAGTCTACGAAATTACAGGATCAGGAGATGGGTATTTTGCCCAAGGATCGCAGGAAGGGAAGTCATGTTAGTATTATCGAGAAAAAAGAACGAAAGTATTGTCATCAACAATGAGATCACGATCGTCGTGGTCGAGATTCGCGGGGACAAAGTTAGATTGGGCGTGGAAGCGCCCAGAGAAGTGCCAGTCCATCGCCGCGAAGTGTTTGACGCAATTCAGCGGAATCTAGAATCCCAAGCGTCCGAGCAGACGGAACAAAAAGAAGAATCGTAAGATTTCTTTGGGTTGGGAATGGGCTTTTTCGTTTTGAATGCACAAAGCCCCGAATGCCTTTCCGGTGCAAGACTTGACAGAAACTTGCTGGCTCGTACACTTTCGCCACGCTTCAAGGCATTGCAGCAGACATGCGGCCCCGTCGTCTAGAGGCCTAGGACACTGCCCTTTCACGGCGGTAACACGGGTTCGACTCCCGTCGGGGTCATTACATAGGGTATCATAAGCCCCTCTAACACCATCAGAACCCAGCAATTCGCTGGGTTTTGTTGTTTCTGGATTTCCCGTGATGGTTTCTGCGGGGGTAGCAATGGGGGAACCGGCGGGGGGTACAGGATTCAATTGCTTTCCCCCAATGTTCCTCGGTCACGGCAACGCCGGTACTCACCTTCTTGATCGGATCACATACGTCGCAAAAATTGAAATAAGTTGTTGTAGTCGTCCGTCCACACAGGAAACGCGTCCTTGCCTTTTGGGGCAAGCACGTACTGGTCCTGAATGACTTTGGCTTGGTGCAATTGGAATGCGTTTCCTAGCTGTGATACGACTGGCAGCAAATCGATGTAGCGATTGCTGACGTGGACTGCGATCATGCCATCCGGTTTCAAGTGTCGCAGATATAATTCCATCGCTTCACGAGTCAAAAGATGAACCGGAATCGAGTCGCCGCTGAAGGCATCCAGCACCAAAAGGTCGAAATGCTGTGGAGCTTCGCGTTCGAGCGACAGTCGCGCATCGCCTGATACGACATCGATTTTAGCTAGACTGCGGCTCAGGAACGTGAACTGCTTACTCGCCAATTGAATCACAAGTGGATTGATTTCGTAGAATAGTAATTGGTCGTTGGGTTGGCCATAGGCGGCTAAGGTACCGACCCCCAAACCTACCACACTTGCGATGGTTGGTGCTACGCCCCGGGTAGCTGATTCATTGGCTTGCAAGCTAACGCGGATACGCCACAGTTGCATAGTCAGGACCGCGCACCCCCACGCACGCACAAAGCATCAAGAGAATTCGAACCACGGGAAGTTCCCCATCCGGCGGCTTCCATGCAGCGCTAGGTGTGATTGGCAACAGCGACTTCGCCACCATCACTAACGCTAGATGTATTGTTGCTTGTCGCGCCGGCTTGAAGAAGCGAGTTAGCAATGCCGTGTACGTATAGCCTCCCAACAGCAATACTTGAAAGAACAACATGCAAGTGGTCCAAACTGCTGGCGTATCGCCGAACCAAGGCAAGATCAACTTTCCCAAGATTGGCTGAATAAAAAATAGCAGAAAAGCACTTATTCTGACAATTTACTGCTCCGTTTTGTGGGGGGGATAACTTTTTCAGCCAAAACGCATTCCAGTGTCTACCCCCCACAATACCAGAGATTTACTCCTAAGAAATTGCATCCGCCGAAATGTATTTGTTCATCGCCGAGACGATGCCACCCAGCCCCGGGCAACGACTTGGTCTGGATTTAGTTCTGGATCTGAGATCACGATTCTTGGATGACTGTCAATGGCCCTATTCGTTGGGAGATAGACATCGCCAATTTCCATTTAGCTGACCGATCCGATTAGATGTTTCCAAGCTACGATCGCTTCGATGTCCGCTTCGATGGACTCCTTACTCTGGGTCATGTCCAAGGCTTCCAACTTGCTTTGTAAACTGATTGGCCTGGAAGTGTCCTCTACATAGTTCTGCGTGTATTCCAAAAACTCGTGTGTCAAATCTCCTAATTCATCGTCGTCCAAGTCTCTATATCTTTCAGATACCTCCATCAGCTTTCGAACCTCGCGTCGTGACAAATCATCACGACCTGGATCGGTTCGCATGACAAGCAGTCGCTTTCCATCCTTCGTGAAATGCTTCAGGAACACGTTGGAATCAGGATGCTCCCCCTTGATCAGGTCGTAAGTCTGGCTATTCAACGGTCCTTTTTTCATTGCAACGTCGGTACCGCCAACAATTGGCCTGCCAGTTTCTTTTAAGAATTCCCTGTCAGAAATGTAGAGAAGTTTCAAAAGCCGGTAAAAGGCGACTTTGGGATCATTTTCTGAAGTGAAAAGCACTCCAAAGGACTGCACGGCTTTGGCCACCTCGAACGGGAAATTGACAATTTTAGGGCGATGAGTCGTCATGATCTGATTTTGAAAGTTGTTTCTGACAATTTCGGGCGCTCATCTCAATGTAGTCCGTAACGTGACAACTTCGGACAAAGCAACTTCAATTCTTGCGGAAAATGGAAAAAGTAAACCCTTTACCAGCGAGATTGCTCTCGGATTTTCTATGTTTCATCGGCGTCACCCGGGCCGGATCGTCTAATTCCGCAAAAATCGAAAGTTGCTCGATGGCATCGGATTGGGGCGACTCCGGGGGCAAGTTTCGGGAGATCACTCTCTCTAGAACGGATAGCCAGCGCTTGGCCTTTGCTTCCTGAGTTTTTCCATTATGTTCTACTTGTATCGGGGATGTTCCTTTGGGTGTTCCTCGCACATCAAAATCAAACTAAATCAAAATCAATAGAGTAGCCAGAGAAAGCAAACCATGAGCGATTGGCTTGAGGAGGGTACCAAGGCCCCAGCATTTACCTTGACTTCGGACTCAGGGAAAAAAATGAGTCTCAGCCAGTTCAAGGGCAAACCGGTTGTCCTTTATTTCTACCCCAAGGATGATACTCCCGGTTGCACTAAAGAAGCGTGCGCCTTCCGAGATGCGAGCAAGCAACTCAAGGAACTCGGTGCGGTCGTGCTCGGTGTTAGTCCCGACGATGAAACGTCGCATGCCAAATTTCGAGACAAATTTCAATTGAATTTTCCATTGCTTGCAGACCCAGATCATAGCCTGGCAGAAGCCTATGGAGCTTGGCGTGAAAAGAACATGTATGGCAAAAAAAGCATGGGGGTCCAACGCAGCACTTATTTGATCGCCCCGGACGGAACCATTGCTAAGGTTTGGAAAAAGGTAAGTGTCGATGGCCACGACGCTGCGGTTCTAGAGGCGCTACAAGACAGCATATGAATCCTCCAATACAACTTGCGATCCATGGCGCCTCAGGACGAAACGGCAAGAGGCTGATTGCTCTGGGCAGTGTGGATCCCGCGCTCAAGATCACTGCTGCACTCGTGCGAGCCTCGTCAATGCATCTTGGTGAAGATGCTGGGACATTGGCAGGGATTCAACCCATTGGCGTTCCTGTTTCGAGCAGTTGGCAAGGCAACATGGACGTTGTTATCGATTTTTCATCTCCAGAGGGATGCATTAACGCGCTCGAGCATTGCGTGGACAAGCATATCCCGATTGTCATCGCGTCGACCGGACTGACACAAAAGCAGATCGACGCCATCGCCGCCGCTGCCAAGCTTATACCGGTATGTTATGCCCCGAACATGAGCGTAGCAGTGAACTTGACGATGAAGCTGGTCGAGCAAGCCGCTCGCGCGCTGAAAGACGTGCCAGGAGGTGCTGACGTTGAAATCATTGAAAGGCACCACCGATTTAAGGAAGACAGTCCCAGCGGTACCGCCCTAAAGTTTGGTCAAATTGCAGCCAATGAAATGGGGATCAGCCAACATGTTCACGGTAGGCTTGGTCAAATTGGCAAACGACCCCATGGCGAAATCGGTTACCATGCGGTGCGCGTTGGTGACGATGCCGGTCAGCACACCATCCTATTTGGAATGATGGGTGAAACGATTGAGCTACGGGTCGCAGCCTCCAACCGAGATTGCTATGCCAGCGGTGCGATTGCGGCGGCCAAATTTTTGGTAGGAAAGCCGCCTAAGCAATACTCCATGTTTGATGTGCTTGGACTGTAGCATGGCCAGATGCGATCAGGGTTATTTATGCCGGGTCTGCGGAGAAGAAGTTGAGCATATCACCGATAGTCAACTCTATCTTCGCTATGTGATTGGCGAGATCGACCCTGAAACGCTGCATGCTTCGCCCGAGTGTCACCTGAGTTGCGCGCCAGCGTTTTCCCAATTTATTGCCGACAAGCGATTCGATTTTAGGTTGGAAATCGAGGGTCCCTTTGCCAAGCACCAGCTCGATCCCGCTTACGTGGCAGAGAGAACGAAATTGGTTTCGCGTGGATATGATCGGCTTTGGGCCATTCGACAGGAACGGCGAAAACCCCTGACCGTCGTCGAATATCCGCTGCCAGAATTCGTTGAAAAGTGGCAATAATGCAGGCTTTATGGTCCTGATTTCTCACGGGTAGAGCCACGGTTTTCACGCCGTCCAATGAAAGACACAGCCGACAAAAGTAGCAGGCACGCTCCGCCGTGCCGTCCGCTCGATAGCATTTACTGCGATTCTAGGTGGACGGCACATGGAATGTGCCTACTACTTTGACTTTTGTCGGCTGTGTCATGCAAGGCTTGCCGTCTATTTCTGCCTTGATTTACGAACCCCGCTAACTAAGATAAATGAGTGCTCTTTTGAGCCTGTCACCCTGAGTTGCAACCAAGAGGAGAAATCCGATGCTGTCGTCGGTTCGAAGAAATGTTGTCCTTGCGCTTTTTGTGCTTCCACTTGTAGAAGGCTACAGCTTCGCACAATCCCCTGCTGGAGTTTTGGCCGAAGCAGCTTCGGTTTCGACACTAGCCACCGTATCCGCACAAACGAATGACCTATTCGTAAATCAATGGGTTCAAGTTGACGAGACCGGAACTCTGCGAGGATCGGTTGTCGCATTGCTGGGACAAGACCGGCAATCCTTATCCAAGATGCGAGTTTCACTCAGCAACAACAGCGGATCGGTTGTCACATTCGATGACACCGATATCGAAGGGGAATTCTTAATCGAAAAAGTCAACCCAGGTCTTTACACTTTGTCAGCCGAGGGTGCTGGAACTATTGCCATGTTTTCTTTGGCAGTACTGGACAAGGTGGCGGGCAAACACCTCCCCAATTCCATTGAGGTTCGCGTGATGCCATCAAGCAGTCGCGTGGCGGAAATCCTTCGCGGACAATCGTTGCCAAAAGCT
This sequence comes from Pirellula sp., assembly GCA_031372345.1. GTDB lineage: Bacteria > Planctomycetota > Planctomycetia > Pirellulales > Pirellulaceae > JBKCUI01. Next base: position 81,038 of record JANMLD010000103.1, on the reverse strand, counting down.
TCGGAATCGGCTGCTCCGACTCAAGATCCACTCGGTGACACCCGTAAAGTATCTTCTACGCATCAGGTTTTATTGGATGGACAGGGAACGCTTACAGGACGGCTTGGAAAAGCCACGTCAGCGGTTGATATGAGTTCCATGACGGTTTTTATCATGAAGGATGGACAAGAAGTCAAACGCACCAGAGTCTCGCCGGATGGCAGCTTTACAGTTCCGGGGCTTTCACCAGCTTGTTATGGTTTGGTTGCGGCTGGTGATGAAGGTGTTGCCGCAACAGGTTTCTGTGCTGTCAATCGAAGTGTTGTGGGCATCAAAAATGCTGGAACAGTATTTGTCGCTCAGAACAACAAGGTTTCCACGAGCCTGAATGTCGAAGTTGCGTGTGGGCTGGCCAGCGAGACGTCCGGTAAGACGGATGTGGCCGTTGAAGATAATGCGCCGTCGACCACGTATCCGGCAGTTGGAATGGGGCCTGGATTCGGAAGCGGTGGTAACTTCGGCGGTGGTGGTAACTTCGGCGGCGGCGGCGGTGGCGGTCCAGTGGGAGGTGGTCTAGGAGCCTTGGCTGGAATTGGCGGATTGGTCGCTCTAGGTGTTATCGCAGCGGACAATAACAAGGACGCTCCTGTGGTGAGTCCAGTTGTTCCATAGTTATCGCGATTCGATAACGAACCAGGCCTGGACCGAATCCGGTCCAGGCTTTGGCAGCCGCTGACGAACGATCATCGAGCGAGAATTCTTGGTTCACGTTCACGGACGATCTACTTAAGCCATGATCATCCTCTTTTCTCCGCGAAAGGGTGCCGCACACACTCGTCTCCGCGGAGCGATAGCTAATAAGGCTCATCCCTTGGGGCTTGCCAACGGCCTGTTGCATGTCCCGCCAGGATTCCGCCCAAGTAGATCGGGTTGGCGTACCTTGGAAATGCATATCCCCCCGCGCTGCCCAGATATGTTCCGTAAGCTGGATATAGGGTGAGGTATGCTTCTCTTTCTAGACGACGGTCGTTGCGATACTGAACATAGGACAACACGTCGTTGGTTGCGATCCGTTCGTGCCATAGGGGAACGGTAGGAATGACGTACAACGCCGCGTAATTTCCGGGATACCTGCGATTAGCAAAATCCTTGGCGTGAGCCGCTTCATGAAATGCGATCGCAGGGACATCGCCATAGAGATGGATTGTGCCCGTATACGGGTTGTAATGATCACCGCCAAATAATCGACCTGGCACGACCGTCTCGCCCAAGGTGGCCACGGCTCCAAAGCTGTAGCGCCACGGCCAGGCCACCGACGTGTTGCGAGTCAGTCGTCGCCAATCATCCCAGGGTCGGTATTGATTGAGACGGACTTTGATATCGCTCAAACCGTTGGTTTCCAAATAATCGTATAGCAACGATTCCGTTTCCGCGGAAATTCGATGGTTTTCAATCTTTCGATTCCACAGCATGAGCTTCGACGGTATGCCCCAGACCCAACCGAAACCGTCGATGATGGGCCTTGGTTTTCCTCGCTCCATTTGCAATTCACCATCCGCAATCAAGTCGGTCGGGATGTTATTGCGGACGACAGCGATCGGCTTGGGTTCGAGAAGCTTGCATCCGCTCATGAGAATGAGCGCGAGCATTCCCGTGCTTACGATGCCATCTTTTGTGATATGAGATTTTTTGGTTGATTGCCAGGTCATAGCCATACTCCTATACCACCAGTGTCGCCTTTTGCTCTGCAAAAGTGCGTTCCTGAAGCGCTCGTTCACAGAGCGAAGGGCGACCATTGTGGAATACCAAATAGAGCCGCCAGGGGCTACCCAATCTTCTCCCAAAAAAGCACATTTGCAGGTTCAACCGGCGGAAAATTCGGTGTTTCGCTATCAAAACAATCCTCCGCGAGCCTCGTTGGGCAGCCGGAATGCGGTAAAGCCCTTTCAGGGCAGCGTTTGGGTGTTTTGCGGATCCCAGGGCGGCGCTTCGCGACGTTTCGTCGCTACGCTCTGCCCTGGGCTAGAATGTTTCTGCCCCATTCGGGGCGACAGCAATACGACCGCAACTCGCAACCGCAACTCGCAACTCGCAACTCGCAACTCGCAACTCGCAACTCGCAACTCGCAACTCGCAACTCGCAACTCGCAACCTCATCCCTCATCCCTCATCCCTCACCTACGGTTTACCGGCTCGAAACCGCTTGAGCTGTTCGCGATGTTGTTTGTCCTTGGGTTCGATCTGTAGACATCGCTCAGAGAGTTCGATGGCTCGAGCGACGTTGCCCAATCGGTATTCGATTTCGGCAAGGGTGTCCAGGTACGTTGGGTCTGGATTGCTGACCGTCACCTTGCTTGCAAGACCCCGAGCTTTTTCCAGATGTCGATTGCACAAAGCTGCCATCCAAGCGGTGTTGTTGCCGATGAGCGAATCGTCGGGAAACTCATCCAAATGTTTCAGCAATGGCTGATAGAAAAGATCGAACCACTCGTCGGCCAACTCTTTTCCGAAAACGCCTTCGGCGACGGGCACGACCACGATCGGCATATCGATGTCCAGTGGCTTGCAACGGAAAGCGACCCGAAAGAGCTTGTCTGCCAACTCGCGATCTCGATTCGCAATTGCCTCTAAGATTAGCGATTGGATTGCACCGCCGAAGTTAAAGAGCAACTGTCTGATTTCCTTCACATCGTCGGGCCAATCATTCTTCATCCATATCAACGCTTCAATGCGTGCGTAATTTGCGGCTTGCTTTGCTTGTGTCAAATCCTTCTTTGCTAACGCCCCATACTGTCGACTGAGGCAGACTGCAGCAATCATTCCGGAAAGGCTGTCGATTCGTTCACGATACCAGTGTTGTTCCATTAGCACTTGCACCAATTTCGAGGGTGGTAGTGCAAGGACAGGTCGATTGGGCCTAGATTTCCAATCGTTCAAGACCGATGATAGCCCTTGGAGCCTGTAACGGTCCATTTCTCCAAAGCGTCCTATGTGTTCAAGTGTTTCTGTGCATTCGACCAGTAGTCCTACGTTAGACGCTTCGTTCTGAAACTCTTCAATCAATAGGTCGCACGCAGCGTCCGATTGTCCTAGCCGCTTCAGAAACTCCGCTTTGGCTTCGTTGGCTGCCGAATCGGCTGAACACATGTCTACGGTTTCGATCGCCAACTGCGTTTGTTGCAAACTATCGAACAACGATGCCAATTCGATCATAACATCACTGGAATTTCCCGCCTCAATCGATTTCAAGTGGACTGCTTTTCGAAGCTCCAAAAGAGGTTGTCGTCCATGCCAATCACGTGGCCATCGCCCGGCGTGGAGATCCTCTAACTGGTCGACCGCCAACCCGATTGCTTTGCTTCGCCGGTCAGCGTCGTCTATTTCGACTCCGTGTTCTGGAGTGCTGGCAAGCGAGAGGAGGTGTTCCAATACCAGCGAAGCAGAATGTGGAAGATCTGGGTACATCACTTCAAACGGTCGACCTTTCTCGTCGACGGACTGGTATGCAATTCCGAGTTGCCTGGGTTTGGTCTGACGTCCTTGGTTACGAACTAAGTATTCCTTCCAATAATAGATCGCTTTGACGCGTTCGTTGTAAACGGTCCATTGAAAGAACAGAGGCGTCCAAACGCTATCACCTTCCTCTGACTCTCGCCGCTTCACTTCGGCAATAAGGTAGGATTCGACGAGCTCTCCTTGTTCCTTCAAGCCGATCTGAAAAAATAAGTCCGCATAATCTGCAAGCGGAAACTCCCTTGGTTTGCCGCGAGGATTCAACTCTTCCGCCAAGCGTCGTTTTAGATAGCCTTTGGTATCTAACCACTTCTGCACAGAGCCCAGGGATAAATCGTCCAAACCAACTTGCTTGAAGGCCGCGTGGACGTCTCCAAGACTTCTCAACAATGAAAACGCGGAATTTTCGGATTGCTGGCCAACGAATGCTGCAAACTCGGCGGTGCGTCCTAGGGCGAGCGAAAGGACCGCGCTCCCTTTCGAGAGCTCCGAGGCTTCGGGGCCAGTCAGTATTTTGTCCAACGGAACACTGGCTTCCTCGAATCGCCCCAACAGAAGTAGCATGCCAGCTTTTTGATGATCGATGTTCTCTAGGCTCATGATGGGCGTTCGTCGCAAGTCCATGGACAACCATTTGTCCCATCGATTCGAACGCATGAGGATTGGTTCAACTAGATTCCGCAAACCAGACTTTTCCGCCAGAGTCACCGCCTCGTCAATTTTGCCTTCTGCTTCGAGCTCGATGACTTTGACACTTGGCAAGTTGCTGTTTTGGGAGACTTTCCATTCCTCAGGCATACCGAGTGACCGCCACAATCGATTTGCGTGAGCTCGCTCCATCGGACTTAAAACCAGTTCGAGCAGTCGCGGAACAAAAGACTCGTTTTCGGATTTCCAAGCCTTGTTGATGATGTGCTGGAGCTTGCCCTCGTCCCTCAGAAGCTGGATTCGAATAGGTGGTTCGAGCAACGCAACAATTTCGAGCAACCGCTCCCATTGGCCATCGTCGATATACCTCTCCAGTACGGAGAATCGTTCCAGAGCGGAATCCTCATTGTTTCTCAACGCTTCGTAGTCGCGAATCATTTCAGCACGCTCGGCGAGCGTACCGTTGGATCGTCGCAATCGCTTTAACCAATTAGCAATGGCTGCGCGATGTTGGTCACCGCTCTTGGATTCGGTGTCTAGCCACGCGTCCAAAGGAATGTTGCGATCGCACAACTTCAAAAACGATTCACGACGGATTCGATAGCTTTTATCATTTAGGCCGCGAATCCAAAATTCGACATCCGCCTCATATGGTCCGCCAGACTTTTCATCCCAATGGCATTCCGCCGAGCCGATCCCATTCGCGGCGAAGGCTACCAAAAACAATAAAGGGAAAATCGATCTTTGAAACAACTTCATTTGGAGATTGTTTTCGAGAGTGGAGAAGGGCCGAAGGACGAAACTACCATTTATTCTAGCCTGCAACGGCAACGATCTCCTGCGATTTAACTACTTTTGAGGGTCGGCAGCGTCTCTAGAATTAGGCGTAGAGGGGGAAAGGCGCTCTTTCAGGAACAAAAACGACTTTTCCGTCGCATCGGAGTCGATGAAAGTCATTAAGTGAGCTTTTTTTTCCACCACTAGATACTCGAATATGACACCTTTTTTCTCCAAGGCATCGCACATTAATTGAGAAGAAACGGGCGGTACCAGCCAATCCTTACTTCCATGGAACAAGAAAATGGGTGGGTCGTCCGAGCTGACATGGGTCAATGGCGACGCGTTCGCATAGCGTTCTGGATACTTGGCGCGCGTTCCACCGAGCAACCCGACCAAGGCTTGGCTATTTTCCGGTATCTGAGACAAGTCGCAGGGCGCTGCTCCGACGACCACCGCTTTGAGGCGAGGTAATCCTTCTTTTGGATCCGTGGCTAGCAATGCTGCCAAATGGCCACCGGCAGAATAGCCCCATGCAGCCAATGCATCGGCGTTCACTCCCAACTCCGCTGCATGCGCGTTCATCCATTCCAAGGCAAGATTACAATCATCGATTTGAGCTGGGAATGGATGCTTGGGTACCAGTCGATAGTTGATGGCCATGACCACGAACCCCTTTTGTGCCAACCGTTTTGCATGCAATGCATCGTTCGTCTTATCCCCAGCGAACCATGCTCCGCCATGAATCATGATGACCCCTGGGGATTTCACCGTTTTGTCGCTGGACTTAAGTCGGTAGATATCTGCCCGGTGCATCGGCTCCTCCGCAGTTCCGTAAACCACATTCCTGACTACTTGGACTTCGGTGCTTGTAGGGGAAAGCAAATCCCCGTCCCAGCTTGCTAACGACTCGGAAAGCAACAGGAACACAAGGCAAAGGGAGGTGATACAATTCATTGGAAACTTTGCGATAATGTAGCTCGGCACCCCGTGCCGAGAATTAGTGTAGCACGGCACTCCGTGCCGAGAATTACGGCGCGGAGTATCGGGAACCACGGCACGGAAATCACGGCACGGAGCGCCGTGCTACAATGGTCAACAAAAATGCAGATGGGTCAATGATAACACCCGCGGAAATTTTAGAAAAAGCAACCAGAATTTACCCTCGCGCGGTCATGGCATGGCTGAACGGGTTGGACCACGAGCTGTTTCCATGGCGCATTCCCGCCAACCTGAAACTCACTGACGTCCATTCAGAAAACATCCACGGCGTGCAGCAGCTGCGGGAGTCAGCCAAAGAAATCGTCGGATATGGCTATTCGGTCGAATGGGAGAGACGGAATTCACGGAAGTTTGGCGAGAATGATTTTTTCCCAAAAGCGATCGCGATCCATTCCCGTTTCGATTTGCTCAAACTGACCGGTAAACTAAACGAATTCAAACGCCTTGAGAGCCGCGTAACAAAAATCCGCCAGCGACTCCCAGAACTGGAATTATGGCTCAAACGCGGTTGGCAAAGAATCGTTGACTTGGACAACTTGGAAGACTTGCTGGCCGTCGCTGAGTTTCTTATTCGCAATCCCAGACCAGGCTGTTTCGCACGCGAGCTCCCATTAGCTGTTCCCACCAAATTGATTCAACAGAATCGAGCACTGCTCACCGAGTGGTTGGACATTCTTTTGCCTGACGAATCGATCGATTGCAGTTGCGATTCTCGCAACTTCGAACAGCGTTACGGATTCCGCTATTTCCGAGCGCACATCCTGACTCGTATCCTCGATCCTGAACTGCAAAAGGAGCTTGGACTATTTACCGCCGAGCTTTCTTTGCCCCCGCAAGAGATCGCAAACATCCCTATTGGTTACGCCAAGGTGGTGATGGTCGAGAACCAAGTCACGTTGCTAACGCTCCCCCCCATCAAGCGAGGCATCGCTTTTTTTGGCATGGGAAAGGGGATCACTCAGCTATTCGATATCCCTTGGTTGCAAATGGCTCCCATAACCTATTGGGGTGACCTGGATGTCGAGGGATTTGAGATCCTAGCTATGCTTCGTCGAAGGTACCCCCAAACAAACAGCATCCTCATGGACTTGCAAACTGTTCGCGAGTTTGAACACCTGGGAACTGCCGGAACCCTCCGTCAGCCTGTGATACCGTCAGAACTCAATGCAAACGAAGCGGCAGCATTCTTGCGTTGCCGCGAAAACAACCTTCGAATTGAACAAGAACACATTCAGCAAGCGGTAGTGAATGCGGCGTTGGACGGACCGTGGTCGAGTCGCTCCGCCGACTCGAGTCCGCGATCATCGAATCACCTCGACCATTCCAGTATTCCGTTATGTTGAAACGGCTAGTCGCTCTTTCGGATGGAGATTCTTGAGTAGGAACTCGCACTTGGGTTGGAAAGTACGCTGACCGTCCGTCGACGGAGCGACGGACCTACGGCAACCAAACAGCAGGGTCAGCATCGCTTGGCATGCGCCAATCGCCGCGTGGCGACAGAGAAACGGTCCCCACCTTCGGACCGTCCGGCACGCAAGAGCGTTTGAATTGAGCCGCAAAGAAGCGTCGCAGAAACGTATTTAAGACGCGATACATTTCTTCAGCCGAATACTCGCGATCAAACTTCGCCTGTTTTGCCAAAAGCAAGATCTTGCTCGGAGGTGCACCGCAGCGTACGAAATGATACAAAAAGAAATCATGAAGCTCATACGGTCCAATCGTACCCTCTGTGCTTTGGTGCATCGCTTTGTTTTTTGATAGCGGTAGCAGTTCGGGCGATATGGGTGTATCCGCAATGTCCAACAGTACCTTTCGAGCATCGCCATCGAACCGATTCATGGCAACGTAACGGACCAGAAATTTGACAAGCGTTTTTGGGACTGAGCAGTTGACGTTGTACATCGACATGTGATCGGCGTTGTAGGTGCTCCATCCTAACGCGGACTCAGACAAATCGCCTGTGCCGATGACGAATCCCTTGTTCATGAGCAGCATCGTTCGCATTCTCGCTTGGACATTCTCGAAGACGAGATCGTTTCGTTTGTCGTCTGGCAATCGTTCCATTTCGTCCTGCAGGGACTGCCATGTCTTTCCGGCCAGCCGAATGCCAAAAGGTTCGTGCTTGAGGTCCAGAAACGTGCGGAAACAACTTTCACGGATATCAAAGGTCTGGATGGTTAGTCCAAGGAAGCCCAATAGTTTCGTTGCATTGTCCTTGGTTTGTTCGGTTGTTCCAAAGCCAGGCATCGTAACGCCGATCAATCGGGTACGCTCCCAATTCATGGCTTCCAACATTTTGGCGGCGACGATCAGCGCCAGCGTGCTATCGAGTCCGCCTGAAACGCCAATTACCAAAGGCAATTCCTTGGGGAGCCTCGATACCCGTTTGGCCAATGCGGCGCATTGGATCTCGAATATCTCCGCGCAGCGTTCATCCAGCTCGGCGGACACTTGCGGCACGAACGGATGGGCATCGATGAATCGAACCAAAGGAGTATCCGCTGATTCCAATTCGAAGGGAATACGACGAAACGGCTTTGAGAACTCTGGATTGCTGCTTTGATGCATCGTTCCAAAGACCCGTCGGTCGTGATCCAGTCGACCGAGATCGACATGGCTGGTCGCAAAACTAACAACTCCGTCGAACCGAGCGGCATCCGTCAATGAGAGTCCGGTTCCAATGCGTTTCGACTCGGCAAGCAGCGAACCGTTTTCGGCGATCATGCAATGGCCACCGAAGACCAAGTCCGTAGTGGACTCCGTGGGGCCAGCACTGGCGTAAGCGTATGCAGCAATGCATTTGCCCGATTGCGTGGTCACGAGTCGTTTGCGGTAAAAAGCTTTTCCGACGGTTTCGTTGCTGGCCGAAAGGTTGAGCAAAACGTTGGCACCGGCAATCGCTTGACAAGCGCTGGGCGGAATGGGCACCCAAAGATCTTCGCAAATCTCAATCCCGACCGTTGCGCCGCCACAAGTAAAAAGCAGATCCGTTCCAAACGGAACCACCACGGATTCGCCGTCGACAGACAACGTGATTTGAGTTGAATGTTGCCCCGCTCCAGATTGAAACCAACGCGCATCATAGAACTCTTGGTAATTTGGAAGATGCTGTTTGGGAACCAATCCCAAAATTCGACCGTTGCCAAGCACTGCGGCGATGTTGAATAGCTTTCCATCCAAAGTCATCGGTAGTCCGATGACAACCAATTGCTTGGTTTGGACGGATCGAGACAAAGCAATCAACTCCGCTTTGCACGCATCCAACAATTGACTTTGAGTGAACAATTCGCCGCACGTATAGCCGCTCAAGCACAATTCGCCAAACACGATGACATCGGAATCCGGGAACGCGGCGATCGCCGACTGGATCGCGGAACGATTGGCCGATGGATTGCCGACGCAGGTCGGAGTCGATGCGGCGGTGACTCGCAGAAAGCCTAGTGGATGCATAGTTGGGATATTAGCGGGCTGGGCTTCGATGGAAATGAACGTGCTTCCACTTGCCTTGTTGTCGATGCCAAACTCGCGTCTCTTCCATCGCGGAAGAAACAGGTTTGCCCTCGTTGATTCGCTGAGTCAGTCGAACATAGGCGATGACCGCTACGTCCCCCATGATGCGAATGTGGGGGGCGACAATCGTGGACTGAACGGGAGTGGGTGTGCCCGATGACGGAAGGTTGAAGTAGTAGTGGTGGAAATCCAGACCATCAACCAGATTGCCAAGTGCTTCTGGTTCGAAGCAGGTGAGCGATTCGTCGCAGATTTCGGTGTACGTATCCCAGTCTCCGCCTGTGATGGCGACCAAAAGTTTCTGAGTCAGTTCAAGCACCGCATCGCGATCAGATTCTAATGACATTCTGGCCCGTTCTCTTTCTGTTGGATCTCTACTTCAATATTTCGTTAAGGCGAGTGGCAAAGTGGAGCATCCCAACCCGAAGCGTAAGCGAGGGACAAGTTCGCAGGTCCCTAGCTTACGCATCGGGTTATGGTCTCTCACTTACGTATCGGGTTATGATTGATCGTTTTCACATCGCCGCTCGCCTGACGACGGTATTCATTCTAGCTTGCGACCCGCTTATGTGACACTCCGGCTACCGATTCACGACTCTCCTATCGCCAAAACGAGGGGGTTGAGGTAAAAATGGGGCGAAATGACAACTCCAAACCGTCAAAAGGGAAAACGAACGCGATGCCATTGAAGACTGGGCCCGTAGATAAACAAGAAAAAGTGTCCCCCGGCGAAATCGACATGAATGCCATGCCTGAATTCCTCGAAACGACATCCGGCCTCAAGTACCGAATCCTGCGAAGCACGGACGGAAAGAAACCTACAGCAGCCAACAAGGTTACGGTCCACTACAAAGGGTGGCTGGACAATGAAACGATCTTCGACAGTTCGTACCGTCGCAACGAAACGATTTCGTTTGGATTGAATCAAGTCATCAAGGGCTGGACCGAGGGTATGCAATTGGTCGGTGTTGGTGGCATGATCGAACTCGATATTCCGTATCAACTCGGTTATGGCGAGCGGGGTAGTCCAGGAGCCATTCCGCCGAAAGCCAATCTACACTTCATTGTGGAACTCTTCGACGTGAAGTAGAGGAACTAGTGCTAAGGCGAGCGGCAACATTGTTTGTACCGGGAGGGAGAGGCTCCTGCCGATCCAAGGCCAAACTCGGCAGGAGCCTCGCTCTCCCATTGGAACCCTTGGCAGTAGGTTTCACTCTGGCGCTCGATGCGAAAAACCCAATTTCCATTTCGTTCGTGTGTAAGCGATTTGGAATCCGTTCCGCTGGGCATTGCGTTGCGACGGACTGCCGGGAAGTGCACTCATCATCGCGAGATCGCATCCTTGCTCGACTGCGAATCGCAGTCGAGCCTCCAGCAAGGCCGACTGAGCTCCCTGCCTTCGTGCTTCCGGGATCGTGCTCGCACCGGCCAGCAGAGCCACGCCGTTTGCGATGAAGACAACGCCCGTTGCGATGCTTTTACCCTTGATCTCGGCTTGCATGCCGGTCGCCCCGACGGTGGATGCAAAGGTGCGGCCAAAACCTAAGATCATTTCTGTGAATTCTGGATGTTCGCTCCAGCCAAGTGCTGACGTTCGAGCCCACGGTTCCGACTCATCCGCCGTGATCCTGCGTACTTCTATGGATTCGCTCCTAGTTTGCGGCAAACGACAGTTGGGACCAATTCGACGGCAAAGGACGCAGGTGTACTCGATGGGGTGGTAGTGGCGTTCATTCAACTGAGACAACAGCTCTCCCGATGCTAGTGGAGAGACTTCAAGGTAAACGGGCGCATTTCGGTCCCGAAAAAACGCTTCTATGGTTTCGAAGTCAGCCGGAGTTACCTCTTTTTGCATTCCCAGCCCGAAAGACTGCGTTAACGGAGAGTCCGGGCCGTCGAAAAGCGCGTAGGCGCCCGCAACTTCGATCCAAGCCGCCTGGGAGCCGACAGACTGACGAGCGCGAGCTTCGACGAAGCGAGCATTGGCGAGCCCCTCAGTGCTCTCCAATCTAGCCGAAAGCAACGCATCGACTAAGACAATATCGCGTAAGTCATCCAACTCCGTCATGCATGCACCCGTGTTGAGAAAACTGTATTTTTTGGGAAGACAAGGTTTGTATGCCAAAGGTTCGGAGACGATTTAGCAGGAGCCATCGGCACCGACGACTTATTGACAACAACGACTTATTGACAACAACTACATGTAACAATGAAATTCTAGGCGAGATAAATCTATCACAACCCGAAGCGTAAGCGAGGGACCTCACGCAATAAATCGCATAGTCCCTCGCTTACGCTTCGGGTTGTGATTTGACGGCACCCCAATGAATGAAAACGTCCCAATGCCCGACCCTTTGGCATTCTTCATTACTTGGCCAACATACGGCACGTGGTTGCCAGGGGATGAGCGAGGTTGGATTGAATACCATCATGGATGGCAATTACCAAGTCGCAAACTGGAACAATACTGTCGTGCCTGCATGACCGAGAAGCAGTGCCTTCTATCCAAGGATGAACGCGGGATTGTGCTTAGTCAGATCTTTGAAACCTGTGAGCATCGAAAGTGGGTGCATTTCGCGTCTGATTGTCGTTCCAATCACGCTCACATCGTTATCGGTGCAGCCAACACACCTCCTAAAAAGATACGGGCCGACATTAAGGCATGGTGTACTCGTCGTTTGCGTGAACGATCGCGGCCTGAGCAAGAGAATTGGTGGGCGGAACGGGGAAGCATTCGATATGTTTGGAACGACGCTTCCCTGGCAACAGTCATTCAATACGTCTTGGAAGCGCAAGATCGAAAGGGGCAAACCGACGCTTAGACCAGGGACCTGACGCAATAAATCGCATAGTCCCTCGCTTACGCGTCGGGTTGTGATCACACGAAACCGGTTACTTGCCCGCTTCACTTCCCTGGCTGAACGCCGCTTTTGCCAACTTCGAAAGACGACCCACGACGTCTTGTGCCTCGAATAGAACAAAAGAATACTCTCGGAACTTTAAAACTTTGCTCTGTTGAATATCGTATTGCATCATCTCACGCCTGGCCAAGGCTGCTTGCTTCTTCGGTTCAATGGCGGCAGTAATCTGCTGCTTTATCAAGGCAATCTTTTGATGCCATTTCAGTTTGTGGCCGCGTTGGGGTATGTCGGCGACATGACGTGCGTGCAAATCAAAAAGGGCTCGCTGTGAGTCAATCGATGTATCCAAGAATCGTTCAGGCACCGAACGCATCAGTTGCAATTCGCGTTGAATCGAATGACCACTGGCGGAAGGATTGATTTTCGCAATTTTTCCATCGAGCGGAAAAGGCATGTGCAACGATGCAGTGCTGGTCAGGTACGTTGGAGGATCCATGCCGAGCCAATCCCTCACAATGTCGTCTGTGAGCTCATCGTAATTTCCACCGCCAATTCCATGTACGAATAGATCTGCCACGAAACATCGCAAGTACATGGTGGTCATCAATGCCCGCGGACGAACACAAATGCCATTTTGAACCATCGCATCCCATGCGGCAGGCAGTGCTTGCGCACTCATCGGCAGTTCGACCGAGACCGTTCTTAAGTTAGCGTCGACATGATCGGTTAGGAGCATATGATCTTTTTGATGGCCGACCCAAAGCCGTTTGCGTTCAACGAATAGCTCGCCTTTCGCGCGATAAATCCAAAACGGCAGTTCCAACCAGTCAGTGGATCGTTGCAATTCAAGTACCGGCTGGGCTTGATTTCGAATCCTGTGCCGCTGGCGATAGGCTTCTCGGCAACGATTGTAGGATCCCCAAAGGGACTCGGCATTTTGGACACAGTGCAAGACAAAGAATCCGAAGGCAGAACGATCGCACAATAAGCCAATAGGAACCTCGAGATTGAAAACGCCGTTGTCCATCTCAATGCGATGCCGAAACTGCGAAAATGCATCTCCGATGTTCTTGTTATCCAAAATGCTTTGTGAAAGCATTTTGTGGTGACTCTGAATCAGTGGTTGGCCAAGTCCGCAGGCCGCTAACGATTGCTGTATGTCTTCAATGGTCTTGTTCCAAGCAGTTGGACTGAGCTGTTCAGTGAGCGTTGCATGCCACGGCATTCGAGGTTGAGATTCGTTGCGAATGGGTAGCGGAATCGATCGTTGCGCAAACTCGAGGCTTGTCGGTGATGGCGCATGCCACGAGGGGCAGGTAGGGACTCGCAAAGTATCCGACTTTGCCACATCGTGATCGATAATCACTTGCATGCCGAGCGAGTTCGTGTGCTCCCCAATTTCAGACAGTAAAAAGTTTTTGAACCAGACCCCCGGGTGAAACAGTTCGGGCTGATGTCCCCCTAGAACAAGTTGCTTGCTTTCGACGTCGGTGAGTGAAATCGACTGTGCGAGAGTTGGGGCGTAGGTTGACATATAGCTCTTGGAGCTACCCAAAGCTTGTTCGCGAGCCAGGGTACGCAATTGGCGAAACCACTGCGGCAGGCTCGCTTGCGCAAAGGTGCCCCGATTTCTAGTAAGAAGAAACTTCGAATCGTTCGCGGCGGGCCAGCACAGAAAGCGATTGTTCTCCTTTGGAACTTTGAGCGATGGCTGGCCAGTTGGCGCCGAGCTTAACACGCTACGGGCACTCCCCACACAATGGCGAAGCCTCCCATGGCATTGCATATCCTCGATCGAGCATCGCCTTGATACTTTGTTCAATCACTTCGTTGTAGTATGCCAACCGTACACTTCCATCGTCCAGTGCTCCGCCGAAGGACCGTTTTTCATCCAAGTAGATCAGTGGCACTGGAACTTCCACAATGCGGAAATCGAGCATGGCAGCCTGAGTCCAAAGCTCCAATGGCATGGCATAACCCTCCACGGTGATGTCCAGCTTCGCGATTGCCTCGGTGCGATAAGCCTTGAAACCGCAAAAAGTATCGGTCAGATTCCAATGGAACAGATCGTTGATGGTTTTAGTGATCTGCTTGTTGATGAGGAGTCGTTGGGCCGGAGGCACGCTATCGCCATCGTACTTTTTCAAGTAGCGGGAACCAGAAACAATGTCGACGTTTTCACAGGCTGCCACGAACCGCGGAATGCGTTTGGGTTGATGCTGACCATCGCAATCCAGGGTGACAATGACTTCGTACCCCTCGTCGATTGCATATTGAAAAGCGGTTTTAAGAGCAGCACCGTAACCGCGATTCTTGGCATGGTGAATCACGGTAATGTCAGAGCGTCGATCCAACAAATCGCCCGTTCCATCGTTGGAACCGTCGTTGACAGCCAAAACGTCGGGCGCGTATTTCAGGACTTCGTCAAGTACAGGATTGACGTAACCGACCTCGTTATAAACTGGTAGAGCAGCAAGCCATCGCTTAGTCATCGTTTTTGGAACGCCTCGTAAAAATACCTGGTCGGAGCCCAAAAAGGGGCATTCCGAACTCTGGCATTGTAGACCGAGGCAAGTCCAGGTCAACGGTTTTAGATTCCGAGCTGGAAAAACACACTCCAAAGGCGGAGTGAAATGCTACCTAGCTGAAGTTTTCGGGTTGGTATACAGGTTGGCGCCCGTGTTAGGAGCGCGGCAGATATAAATTTACCTGCCGGCCGTCATTTGGGAGGGCGAGGCTCCTGCCGAGCTGGCGCCGCTTGGTTCGGCAGGAGCCTCACCCTCCCGAGCCATGAATTGGTTGGGCAAAATCGATGCAGACATGTTGGCAGGGGTGGCCTTGCCCACCCGGTAACGGCATATCCGCCGCTCGCCTTACCGCTACGCGTTGGCCGTTTCGAGCGTGGCTTCGGCAGCCGTATCCGACGACACTTCAGGAGCGGCATTGGTCGATTGCCGAACGTAGCCAAGGTCACGTATGACTTCGAGGATTTCGCTGCAGGTTGGAAACATGCGGCCATTTTTTCGCTTGTAGGCATCCATGGCTTGCATGAATTCGACTTCATCGCCGGAATAGTCTCGCTCGCAGGTGGTGGGGTCGATTTGACGACGACGTTGCGTCTTATTTCGCTTCTTTTCTTCCGCAATCACGGCTCGCATTTGAATTTCCGAAGCCTCCATTTCCCTTCGGCCCCCGCGTCGGCGATCTAAAGCAACAATTTGATCACCTGCAATTTCAGCTTTGGCCATTCTAAACTCCGAAGTCATTGAGAAACGTTTTTTCGATACAGCCGGCAAGTCTTTCCTGCCCCCGGAAGTTTACGCTGGCGTTTGATTCGGGTCGGTAAAGTTGACCCAATCAGGACTGTTTTCCAAAGCTGAGGCTGGTCCTGAGTGGTTGTACTGGTTGTGCGGGCTACTGGCCTAGAAGTGTCTGTGGGGCGTGTTCTTTAGGCGAACGCCAGATTGAAATCTACCTACCGATACTTCATTTGGGAGAGCGAGGCTCCTGCCGAGCTTGGCGCCGCCATGGTTCGGCAGGAGCCTCACCCTCCCGAGTAATGAATTGGTGGGACAAAGTCGTAGTAAACATGTTTATAGGGGTGACCTCGCCCTCCCGGTAAAAGCAAATCCGACGCTCGACATTACGGCTCTGTTTGGCGGTCTAGGAAGTTTGAGTTGACCTTTCGGTTTTTAGCGAAAGCTCTGTGGATTCCGTGTCTAACGGTTCGATGAACCTTTTCGTGTAGTGACGCCCCGAAGTCAACAAGAACCTTTTGTTGCCGCAAGACTTGTTAAAGGAATCGCATTCATGCTAGCGCCCTCCAAAACCACTCAGAAGCCCTTCAGAGCTTCCTTTGCTCGCGTGCTCGCTCATCTGACCATTGGATTTGGAATCAGTACCGGAGCCGCAATGCTCGCCGGTCCAGCTCTCAGTCAAACATGCGATCGATGCGCTGGTTTGAATGCGCCGAGTTGTGGCTGCGAATTGGCAAGAACCAGCAGGCCAGGACCGAAGCCATGCAGCTGCACTTGTGTGCCTAAGCCTTCTTTGGGTGAGATGCTATTGAGTCGCCTCGATCAAATGGGTGATCGAATTGAGGCCAAAACCAAGAAACAATGCGACGGTCGATGCGATCAAGCCCCAATGCGCTTTACCGATCGTGGACCAACGTGTGGCTGCGAATCGCCTCAAAACCCAAGTTGTGGTTGTGAATCCAACCAAATGCCGAGTATTCATGCGCCCTTCCAATACTCTTCGCCGCAAGCCAGCTCAGGTCCAGCGTTGCCCGGTGATCCGAATCGATTTGCCGTCGGGTCGATCGGGGACAAACGTTTAAGTAATTCGTCAGCCCATCCATCAACCATCCCGGCTAAAAAGAAAATGGACCCGAACTCGTTCGGCATGCCGCAGGACCTCACGGATCATGCTCCGGATCCAGCTCCGACGGTTCAACGCATTCCATTTGAACCGAGGACTCCTACGCACAATCGTATTCCGGCGGTAGAAGCAGGAATCGCTCCCCAATCCGTACCGAATTCCCTCAAGAGCGTTCCGTCCGACCAGCCTCCAATTTGGGCACCCAAGACCCCGATGAAACCGCCCGCAGAATCGGGCTTAAAGTTGCCAGATGTTTTGGTAGATCCGTTCAAGGACGATGCCAGAATCCGAGGAACAAGGCAAAAAATGGAAGGGGTACTTCTAACAAGCGATCGTCAACAATCTACCAATACGTTGCGGTTAGCCCCACCTGATCAAACGGAAGAGGGCACACCAGCTAAGCTTACTCCTACTCAAAGGAATTCGAACGGCCTTCAGTTCGAGGCAACCGACTCGGCTTCAAGTGAAGACTCGAGAGTTGTTCCGTCAAGCTTCGTAGAACCGGCGTCTGTAAAAGTTGCTCTTCGAAAAGTGCCGTCGAAGAACATTCCCAACGATATGCCTCAAGTGCCAAAAATACGAGTCCCTCAGAAACGCTTGTAGCTGAGCGAGACCCTCGCTCAGCGGTTGAATCCGACGAGCGAAGGGCCTCGCTCGTCTACTAGTGTCGCCTTTTGCTCTGCAAAAGTGCGTTAGCGCGGCGCACTTTCGCGGAGCGAAAGGCGACAATAATGTGGGACCTACGTTGCAGCTTGATACATCGAAAGCATGTCCGACTCGGAAGCGGTTCGTGGATTGAACGATGCCGTCCACTGTTTTGAAGCAGAGTGGGCAAGCTTTTGTAGCAAATGCAATGTCTGCTTGCGGTCGCTCTTCAGTTTTGCTGGCCATTGAAGAAGACTTTCTAGCGAAGTCGCCAAGCCTGCTTGCTGCATCCATTGCGTAAAGACAAGAGAAATCCTCTCCGACGGTGGCCGTTCGGAACCTGCAGTTTCCCTGTCTGGCAACAGTTTCGATAATTCTTCATACCGTTCTTCGACCGCTTGACTGTTAAATTGCACAACATGTGGCATCATCAACCCGACAGCTTGACCATGTGGAACGTTCAAGATGGCTGTAAGTGGATTTGCGAGCGCATGCGCGGCACCCAACATCGAGGCTTCGATTGCCATTCCAGCAAAGCATGCCCCAAGCTGCATGCGACCTCGGGCTTCAATATCGCCTGGAGATTCGAGAACCTGGGGAAATCCCTGCGAAAGGAGTTGCCATGCCTCGCGCGAGTAACATTCGGAAATCGGGTTTCGTTTTGAGCAAACGAACGTTTCGAGAGCGTGTGTAATGGCGTCAATGCCTGTCAGAGCCGTCACCGAAGTTGGTTGAGTCAACGTTAGCACTGGATCGAGGATGGCAATTCGGCAGGCAGCACGCGGATCACCACAAGCCATTTTTAGATGGGTGACTGCATCGCTGATCAAGGCAAAGGATTGCGTCTCGCTGCCGGTTCCGGCGGTGGTTGGGACCGCAATCATGGGCAGCATAGCGTGCGTCGCTTTGCCAACCCCCCAATAGTCGTGAATCTTGCCGCCGCAAGAATAAATAAAATTGATTCCTTTAGCGCAATCCATGCTGGAACCACCCCCGAGTCCTATCATCAGGTCCGGGCGGAATTCTTGAGCGAGTTGCAACCCGGACTCTACGTGCAAATTGGTTGGGTTTTGTGATAAATCGTGAAAACCCGTTACCTGAATTCCGGCGTCAATCAGACTTTTCTTCCCAGCGTCGAAGAGTCCGGCTGCCACCACACCTGGATCACTGACAACCATAGCCCGTGAGCAACCTAATTCGCGAGCCAGCGGCCCCAATTTCGCGACAACCCCAGAACCGAAGAGGATTCGCGGACGAAGTTGGTAATCGAATTCCTGCATGGATTCCTATTTTCATTCAAGTCTCGGCAGTTTTGGATCTGTCGCAAATAGTATACGCAATCTGTGAAGCGAAACGCAAACCATGTGGTTCGCCAAACTGCTAGGCGGCACATACCTCGCACCCGGTATATTTTACCAATTCCGCCTTATTTGATTGTACGAGTGATTCCTTGGCTCGATGTTCTCATGAATATTCGCGAGTGGGAGGACCGATAAAAACGTTTGAAATTGTTCACGGATGGACAATCGGTACTCTCTCAACCGGGGGGCTTAATGCCTCACCCTCTTTCCGTGATCACAACGAAATAAGAATGGCCCTTTGTGTTTAGGCCGTTTCAAAACGCTTACGCGTTCCACCCTTGTTCAGGATAGGAGTTCCAGAACTATGAAAATGAGCAAATTCGCGCTTACTGCAATGATTGCAAGCGCTTGCTGTGCGGGAACGGCCATCGGTCAAACTAACCGAACTGCTCCCCGATACTACCCGGCGTCTTATTACAGCTATTATCAAGACGGAGCAGCGACGCAAGCTCCCGCACCTGTTGCATCGGCCAGCGACGCCAGATCGTCAGCTTGTTGCGACAAGGGTCCAGCTTGTGACGTAGCTGACATTTGCAATGGCAAAGGCAGCAGCTGCGACAGCCTCGGAAGCTGCGGGTGTGGCAACGGAGCCTGCGATGGCGGTTGCGGCGGCGGATGTGGTTCCGGCGGATGCGGTTCCGGTGTTTCCGGTGGATGCGGTAACGGCGGATGCGGTTCCGGCTGCGGTGGCGGAATTCTAGGGCTCGGATTGCTCGGCGGCGGATGCAAGATTGGTGATCCATGGAAATTGGCACCCAAAGGAATCGCAGGATTCAACGTCGGCGGATGGACAAGCGTTGGATATCACTCCAAAGCAAATCCAAATAGCTTTAATACCTATGCTCGACGTGTCCAATTGGGTCAGCAGTGGTTTTATGCTGAAAAAGTTGCCGACGGTAGCGAAGGCCTGGGACTGGGCGGACGCGTTGACTACGTCTACGGTACGGACGGCCCGGATACACAGGCCTTCGGTATTCCAAACAATCATTGGGACAACGGCTGGGATAACGGTTCCAATGGCGCTGGCAATACCAATCTTGGTTATGGTCATGCCATGCCTCAGTTGTACGGTGAAGTCGCCATGGGTGATTTGAGCGTCAAGCTCGGACACTTCTACACCATTTGCGGTAATGAAGTCGTTCAAGCGACCGGCAACTTCTTCTATAGCCGTCAATTCACGTTCTACAACGCTGAACCGTTTACTCACACCGGTGCACTAACCACGTACAACGTGGACGCGGACACTCAGCTGTACAACGGTTACGTCATGGGCTGGGATAGCGGTTTCCAAGATAATGGGGACTCGTATCTAGGCGGGTTTAAGAAGAAGCTCAATGACACCTTTACTTTCTTGTACTCGACATGCCTCGGACGAATTGGAGACGGTAACCGTGCCGTCGGCGAACGCGGCGGTCTTCAGAACGTAATTCTGACCGCAGCTCTCACCGAGAAATTGACGTTCATTTCCCAATCGGACGTTTTGTACACAACCAACAATACTGGTACTGTACAACGTAACACCTTTGGCAATATCAACTACCTGATTTACAAAGTGAACGATTGCGTCTCGATAGGTCAACGCTTTGAGTGGTTTAACTTTGGCGGTGCGTTTTTCACAGATGCAAACGGTAATCAACGCAAGAATGACGACAATTTCAACTATACGACCGGTATCAACTATCGCCGGAATGCGAATTTGGTTTTCCGGCCTGAAGTTCGGTGGGTCTGGGATCGTCAGCGATTTGGATTTAACGAGAACAACGCATCGAGTCAAGTTGCCGCGGGTGGAGACGTCGTCTTTACCTTCTAGAGAGATAGAACAAGGCGCTTTCTGAAAACACAAAGGACACCCTGCCAATTGGCAGGGTGTTTTTGTTTTCTACAATGTCGCAATGAACAAAACATCAAAAGGTCTCATTGCAGTCGCCAAGTTACTGCGATCCGAACTGAATCTCCTCCAGTTTTCGGAACCAGTTTCCTGGGTTTATAACCCGCTCCACTACGCTTGGCCGGCTCAAGAAAAGTACTTGAACTTATATGGTGACGGTCCGTGCCGTGTGTTCTTTCTAGGAATGAACCCCGGCCCATGGGGAATGGCCCAAACCGGCGTTCCATTCGGGGAAATCGATGCCGTTCGTAATTATCTCAAAATCGAAACGAAAATCGGCAAGCCCGACAGCGAACATCCAAAGCGGCCTATCGAAGGCTTTGCTTGCACCCGCAGCGAAGTTTCCGGCAAACGCTTGTGGGGGATGTTTTCAGAGCGATTTGCTAATGCAAATGACTTTTTTGCAGAGCATTTTGTCTCCAATTATTGCCCGCTTGTCTTCATGGATGAAGGGGCTCGCAACGTCACTCCCGACAAACTACCGGCATCCGAAAGGAAGGGGCTGGATGCGATTTGCGATCAACATTTGCAAGCGTCCCTCCTATTGCTCAAGCCTGAGTTCGCAGTCGGCGTTGGGGCATACGCCCAAGACTGCCTCAAACGCGTTTGCAACTCGCACGCAACACTCCAATCGATCTCTGTTAGCAGAATCTTGCATCCCAGCCCAGCCTCTCCCGCCGCCAACCGCGGCTGGGCAGAACAAGCTACGAAGCAATTGAAGGATGCAGGCATTTGGGCTTAAGTGTAGCTCGGCACTCCGTGCCGAGGGAAGCATATTGAGCGCCGTGGAAAACGGCACGGAGTGCCGTTCTACACTGGGCGTACCCCACGAATCTACTGCCCCGCTTCTTTGCTTAGTAGGCACAGGAAAAAACCAGAGTCTACGGATGTTGCTGGAGAATCAAGAGGATGTAGAGGACGCAGCTCTTTTCTTGCGTCGTGGATCGGAGTAAGATTTAGGAATTCCCCGAAAACCACGGCGGCACTGCGGGGTGGCTAGGCTCGTCTGAAGGAGATCGAAAATGACTCAGATCGTCATTAACCAAGAACTTCGTGAGAAGCTTCTTCAATCGACGATTGTGGAGTTCGTGGACGACACTGGGATGGTGCTCGGTTCGTTCATTTCGTACCGGCAAACTCCCTCCGATCTGAGTCTCATTCCGTCCATCACCGAAGAAGAGCGGAAGCGTCTGCACTCGGAACCGGGAATCTATACAACCGAACAAGTCCTGGATCGATTGCAAAGTTTGTGATGTTCACCGTCACTTGGACGCAATCGGCTAGCGACCAACTCGCTGACATCTGGCTGAAAGCTGTCTCACCCATACGGGACGAGATCACGAAATACGTGCAAAATCTTGATCGCCATTTGCAAGCCAACGCAGATCGTCTCGGCGAATCACGCGAGGCGAGTGTCAGAATCTTAACCGACACGCCGCTCGGAATCGAATTTCAAATATCGGAACCCGACCGCCTCGTGACCGTGGTGCGGGTATGGAGCATTCGATTCAACGGGACGATATAGGGGGCGCAGCTCTTTTCTGGCAACCTCAAACGAGTATGCAACTCCACGCTCCGCTTCAATCGAGTTCCGTTTGCAAGATCCTACCTCCAAGTCCAGTCGTTCAATTCATAACCCCTACGAAGTCAACGCCCCAAACTCCACGAATAGCGAAGATTTGCTTAGGACTGTTCCAAATCGAATCGCCCAGAGTCGCAATGGAATCGCAGTTGTCGCTATTCTTTTTGGACTGTCTGCGATGCGTTCCGTTCTCTCCTTCTTCTACCATTTGTATGCAGTATTACAGGGAATCAATTCCACCATTGAAGTAACACCATCTTGGGTGATTGCTGTAGTTCTTCACAGCGCTGGCTTGGCTTACCTTTCGTTTCTCTTGTGGCAATACCAACTAGCAATTAAGAATTGGTCCCTTAACGATGAATTGTCCTGTTTGCGATTCGCCAAAGTGCACCTCAACTTATGGCTTGCCGGTGCAATCTACTTGGTTTTAGCATTGGCCTACGGTTGTCTGACTGCAATTTTTTATTTCTAAGAAAAACGGATAGGAGGAGCTCTTTTGATCGTTTGCATAGTCTGCTCGATGGTTGCGATGTTCCATTTACTCATCTTAGCTGGATGCAGTTCCCCCGATATTCTAAGCGACATCAAGGCGGATCGAATCGACGTCAAAATCGATGAAAAAACTGCGCTATCTAGAGGCAAGTTGTCTTCTCCTAAACTCAGTTTTCGCTGGGTTGAAATGGAAGCACGTGAAGGCCTAGTCGAAGCCACAAGACCAAGTTGGAAAGAACCTGTTTTTGTTCATCCAGACTGGATTGTTGAAGGAAAACATATTCGATCGGCATCAGCGGAGGAAAACCGTAGCCATTCAAAGGTTTTCATCACTTTCACAAGGGAAGGCGCCGACTTGATTTCGGAAGCAACTCAGAACCCAGATGGCCGCAGCATCGCACTGATCGTCGATGGAGTTGTGGAGATGGTTTGCGTGGTCAGGCAACCCATGAAGGACAATTCGGTTCTTGAAGGCATGTCCGATGTGGTTACGCTTGAATTGGCTTGGAAAATTAATGAGAATATTCTGGCTGGAAATACAACGGCGTCCGATCCAACTTGGTTTCAACGAAAGACAATTGCCTCAATCCTTGTTGGTGTTATTGCTGTTGGGTTGGTCGTATTTGTGTTGCGCAAACGCGGAGGAGTGTAACTCGGCACTCCGCGCCGAGACAAACGGCACGGAGTGCCGTTCTACACTTTATTGCCCCGCTTCTTTGACCATCTTGTATTTTAAAAATGCCTCCAGAAAGCCTTGGAGTTCGCCTCCAAGGACGGCGTGAAAATTGCCGATTTGGAAGCCGGTCCGCGAGTCTTTGACGCGCTGATCAGGATGCAAGAAATAATTGCGAATCTGCGAACCAAAGCCCGTAACAGTCTTGTTCTGATACTTGAGCGCCTGCTCCGCTTCTTGTTTCTCTTCTTCCCTGCGGGCCATTCGAGCTCGCAGCATCTTCCAGGCTTGGGCACGATTCTTGTGTTGGCTGCGATCGCTCTGGCATTGTGCAACGATCCCCGTAGGCAGGTGCGTCAATCGAATCGCGGAACTGGTCTTGTTGACGTGTTGGCCACCCGCGCCTGACGCTCGGTAAACGTCCTCTCGCACGTCCTTCTCAAGGATTTCAACCTCGACTGCATCTCCGACTTCCGGCGAAACATCCACGGCGGCAAAACTGGTCTGCCTCTTGCTTTCGGCATTGTACGGGCTGATCCGGACCAATCGGTGAATGCCTTCTTCGCCTTTGAGGTAGCCGTACGCAGACGGGCCACGAATGATGACGGTGGCTTGGGTGATCCCAGCCCCTTCGTTGTCGGACCGGTCGATCAATTCTGCGGTATAGCCGTTCTTTTGCGCCCAGGCGATGTACATGCCTAAGAGCATCTCGGCCCAATCATTCGCATCGAGTCCCCCCTCGCGAGCATGCACGGAAAGGATGGCGCCACATTCATCTAGTGGGCCATTTAAAAGGACTTTGAGCTCCAATTGCTCGATGGCCAATTCCAGTTTCGTGACCTCGGTTTCAACCTCGACGGCAACCGCAGGATCCTCATCGAGCATGCTTGCCAGTTCAGTCAAATCGTCACACGACTGAATCGCACCTCGCAGCGGCTCAACCACCGAACGAAGACTTTTCAGTTGAAGCACCGTCTCCTGAGCTTTTTCGGAATTGTCCCAAAATGTGGGACTAGCCATGAAATCGTCTAGTTTTTCAACTTGCGCAACCTTGTTGGCGTAGTCAAAGACCGTCTCGTAAAGGAACCAATCGAGCACGAACCATATCGATACGATTTAGAAGATTGCTATCACTCATCGGACTAAAAATGCCCCAACAGGTTAGAAGCCAAGGATTGAAAAACGGAACGCGTCCAATTTAGACTCACGCGGCAAGTCTCGACCCGCCGATAGTGACGATTGTAGCACATTGGCAAAATATAGGTCCACGGTGAAGTCATGCAAATTCAATCTTCGCGTTTCGGAAAAATGGACATCAACCACTCGGACATGCTGCTGATGCCGCATGGTCTCATTGGGTTTGAGACCTGCCGGCATTGGATCTTGCTTTCTAGCGAGGGGAATGACGAAGTTGCCTGGCTGCAATCGGTCGCACAGGCCAATGTTGCGATTCCTGTGGTTAGCCCACGGCGATTTTCGCCGAATTATCGAGCTCACGTGCACAAACGGGAGCTAGCGTTGCTCCATCTGCGCACGGAGGATCAACTTTACGTGTTGAGTGTTGTCAGCAAGAGCGGTGTTACGCTGACAGCCAATTTGAAGAGTCCTATTCTGTTGAATGCATCTCGGCATTTAGCGATTCAGGTGGTCGTCACGGACGATCAACCTTTGGCATTGCCGCTCGGCTTGACGAACTCCGCGGCAGTGCGCCGAGCGGCGTAAACTTCAGGTTGCTGGATCGTTTGAAAAAACGGGAGAGCGAGGCTCCTGCCGAGCTGGCGTCGCCATGGTTCGGCAGGAGCCTCACTCTCCCGAGTCATGAATTGGTAGCGCAAAGTCAATGCAAAGTTGTTCACAGGGGAGCCCTCACCCTTTCACCCGAAATACCGAACAGGCAGAATTATTCAAGGTCATGTAAGCCGATTGCCGAAGCTGTAACGACAAGAACAATTTTTACGGCAAAGGTTTTTACACCGTTGCTGACATTCCCTTTGGGTGATGCAGAATAAGCGACTTCGTTCATGACCATTTCACGAAAACCTAAAGCGTCGCGCCGTTCCATGATGCAACGCAAACTGAGTCAGATGCTTTGCCTCGTTGCAATGGGTGGATGTGGGTTGTCCATGGTGGGATGCACCTCGACACCCGGCACACGAACGTCCATTTGGCCAACTCGCACTGCGAACGCACCCTCGATGGCTGCAGGGACGGCCGCAGGCGTGACTGGCTCGCTCGCCTCCACTACCCAAGCCGTCAAAGGTCAGTTTTCTAGCATGGGAACAGCCGTATCGTCGGCCTATGGAAAGGCCAAAACAGCGATTACGTCTCCCTTCGGCGCCACGTCCGAGACAGGGGATCCAACGAGTTTGAGCACCAAGCCCTCCGTCGGTCCAGAATTGCATGTCATGAACGGCCAGTTGCATGAGTCCCAGGGGAATTACGCCAAGGCGCTCGATAGCTACAGCAAGGCGTTGGAGATTGAAGCAAAGAATCCACCGGCACTCCTCAGTACCGCTCGGCTTTACGAACGTCAAAACGAAAAAGACAAAGCAGTCGAATTTTATCAGAAGGCCGCCACGGTGGCTCCGAACAACGCCGCCATCTTTGCCGACCTCGGTAGCTTACAAGCCCGCAGCGGAAATTTAACCGCCGCCCGAAGCGAGCTTCAAAAAGCCGTGAATCTCGATCCCAAGAGTTCTTCATATCGTTCCGCACTGGCAGGGGTGATGCTCGATTCAGGCAACGCGGAGGCCGCTATGGCCGAGCTTAATCAAGTGAACAGCCCTGCTATGGCCAACTACCAAATGGCTTACTTGCATTTTGCACGCAAGAACGTACCAGCAACGCAACAATACCTTGGCTCCGCTCTCCAGATTGACCCCAATCTGAAACCAGCTCGGGATCTGATGGCGAGTATGGGTGGTGCGCAAAACATTACCCAAATGGCTCAGCAAGGCCAACATGCAGTCCAACAAGCTCAAGGCATTTATCAGCAAGCCGGTGCCATCGGGAGCAACATTCAAGGATTGATGAATACCGTACCAACTTCGCCACCTGGTTCGAGCGTAACAAGCTTGCCTTCATTTCAGCAAGCGACAGCGCCAGGTTCGCCAAGTGCTCCGATGAGTCGTTAAGTGATCGGACCCAAACCTCGTTCACAATCACAACCCGATATGTCAGTGAGGGACCTGCGTCATTGTCCCGCGCTTACGCGTTTTGAAGTTGCGTTATTGTGTTTAGGGCCAAAGGCCAGGTAGTTTGCCTAGCCCAGGCCGACGGCCTGGGACTAGGCAAAACGCAACTATGTTAGGGCTGAAGGCCCGCCTAATCACGATGTTGGGAAGCAATGCGGGGTAGTTCTATGATGAAGGAGCTGCCCCCGTTTTCGCCAGGCTTGTAGTTCAGTGCACCAGCGTGTTCTTCGACGATTCCGCGACTAATGGCCAATCCCATCCCTAATCCAGTGGCTTTGGTGGTAAAGAACGCATCAAACAATCGCTCCCGTTGCGATTCCTCGACTCCACAGCCTGAATCTCGAACGATGATCCGTATATGATCCTGGGTTTCACGAAGCTCGATGGTTGCAACCTTGTCAGAATTAGGTTGGTCCACCATCGCTTCCAGAGCGTTCAAAACGAGGTTGACGAGAACTTGTTGCAATCCGACCGGATCGCCGGTCGCCTTGATGTTTTTTTCGGGATCGATGATTTGAATAGTCATCCCACGACGACGGGCTTCACCCTTAAGCATGGCGGCCGTATCCGACACTAGCTCAGACAGACTCAATTGCTCAGGCTTGTGCTTGGCGGTCGATACGAATTCTCGAGTTCGACGGATGATTTTCGCGGCTCGTGTAACTTCGCTAGAAAGCCTTGTCAAAACATTCGAGGTCGCGTCCGATGCAGGTGACGACGCGAGGATTTTGCTCAGGCTTGCAACATAATTCTGGATAGCGTTGAGCGGTTGGTTTAGCTCATGGGCTAACTCTCCAGACAACCGCCCCATCACACTAACGCGAGAAAAGTGCGAGATCTGAGCGCGTTTTTCCTCCAGCAACTCTTCGGCGTATTGGCGATTCTCGATCTCGCTCAAAAGGGAATCATTGACGTTGAGAAGTTCTTGGGTCCGTTCTTTGACACGCTTCTCCAGGAGTATGTTGTATTGCTGCAATTCCATTTCCGCCGTACGGCGATCCGTGATGTCGATCGTGTGTCCCGCCACACCCATGAATTTGCCTTCGATGGAATGAATAGGTTGGCAATTGGTAAGCATCCAACGCCAATCGCCCGATCGTCCCATCATTCGAAATTCATGACGTGCGGAATTTTGCTTCCCGCTCAAGACTGAATTGAGGCTAGCGGCGGCGAGTTGGAAGTCGTCCGGATGAATCCATTGCTCCCAGCTATTTCCAATCGCAGTTTCTATCGACATGCCTGTGACGGTCTCAAAGTAATCGCTTGCAAACACACATTTCCCGTCCAAGGAAAGCTGCCAAATAATCGCTGGAACGGAACTGGTTAAGTCCCGCATCAGGTTGGCTTTTTCTCGCAGTTCTTGCTGCGATGCCAATCGATACGTGAGATCGACGGTACTGCCAATATACGAAACGGTGTTATTACGCGTGTCGGCCACGCGATTGAGTGATAACTCAACCGTACACGTCTTTCTTCCATTCAACGTACAATCGACGCGTTCGCCGCTAAGCTGCGAATCCGCGTTGACCTGCAATAGTTTTACGAGATGCTGTTGCTCGTTCGATACAAAATCAGCCCAGAGTTTTCCGACAACTTCCTGGACACGCAAGCCAGTGATTCGCTCCCATTCGGGGTTGACGTAAGTTATTTGATGGGAAGGATTGCATTCGAAAATCCCCACCGGGCATGTGTGCGCTAACGCTGTAAACCTCTTCTGATTCTGTTCAAACAAAAGAAAAGCTTGCTTGATGTTTGAGATATTTGTGTAGCAAGCAATGATGCCAACGTTGACCCCTTCCGAGTTGCGTATTGGGCTTCTTGACACGAGAAGCGTTCGCTTTTCATATCCCAAGTCCCATGTCTCTTCGGCCGATTCCGCCTTCCCGCTAGCAATAACAAATTGATCTCGTTCCTTAATGTGCTTGGCGAGTTCTGGGGGCAAGCCTTCGTAGGCATCGCGTCCAGGCAAATCGTCGACCGAGCACTTGTGAAACTCAGCGACCTTCTGGCTTCCAATAAGAATGGTACCGGCGCAATCCTTGATCAAGATCGCATCGCTGGAGGACGTCAGGGCCAGGGCGAGTAACTCTTTGGTCAGCCGAATCTGAGGCTGTCGCTTAACTAGTTTGCTTAGCAATTCTGCAACCCTCACATGGTTCATTTACTTGAGGTAGGCGAGTGTCAGCAAGACATACCCTGTAACCAAGTTGGGATCTCCCTCCATCCATCTTGCGTCGGCATTGGTCCACGAACCATTTTCTAGTTGTGCCTTTTTCAATTGTTGGATCAGTTCTGACTTCCAATCGCGGGGTCCGTCTTTGGTGTTGAATTCTTTTTCTCCCAATGCGTCTAGGGCTTTTGCCATAGTGTGTTGGTAATAGTATAGGCCAGAGCTTCCCATGCCGGGGTTGGTCGAGACGGAGTAGTTGTTGTACAAGAACTTCTTTGCGGCTTTCACTCGGAAATCGTCTCGATTCACCCCAGCAAAAACCATGCTCTTTAAACCAGCATAGGTCATGGATGCGTAGGACCGCAATCCACCATTTTCATCTTTGCCTGCCATGGAATCGCCTCCGGCAGCGGGTGTGTAATAAAACCCACCGTCGTTGTTCTTGGAGGCAAATTCCGTTCGATTGTGCGCCGACTCCAGATTTTGACAACGCGAAACGAACACAAGTGCGCGCTGAATGGCTTCGTCGTCTTCGCTGACCCCCGCACTTCGTAACGCATCGATTAAGAAGGCCGTATTAGAAAGATCTGGACGTGACTTGCTACCATAGCCTGCCCCTCCATAAGCCACATCATCGGATAGGACTCCTTCCCCTTCGTCCCACTGCTGTTGTTTAACGAATCGCTCCGCCCCCTTGATCAACTCGTTGTACTTGCCAGCTTGGTTGGCTTTGGCAAACGCCATGATGGCCAAGCAGGTCTCGTAGTTTGCATGCGTCGACTTGGGAGCGTACAGACCTCCATCCGCATGCCGTGTGCCTTCTAGGAATTTCAGCGACGTTGCAACAAGCGGGTCGTCGACAGGAACATCGACCGACAGGAGGCCAGCCACAACCAGCCCTGTAATGCCGGGCCCTGTCTTGCTGCTAAACGATCCGTCCTCGGATTGGCCCACCTTGCGAAGGAATGAAACCGCCTTGTCAATCATCCCCTGCCGCTCCACTGGACCATCTCCGTAAAGGCATGCGTCCAAAAGGACAACGAAGCTTAGGGCCATCGCCAATACCAGAGAGTTCGCTAATTTCATGATTCGACTCAAAAAGGGTTGGGAGCGGTTTGATGCGAGCAAAACGTAAACTATAGACTAGGGAGATTGGACTACGATGCAAGTCGATGCACATTTTTTGTCCTAGGACATTGGCTTTATCGCTTTTGAGGCGTATGGTTCATTAGGCTGAGTGGACCTGCGACGAAGCTCTTTGTTTCCTGCGGGTCGACCTCAATTCTTTTCGGTTTCGTGCAATTTCACTGCCGCACTGTGGCTACCAACTTAACAATTTCGAGGAAGTTTTTCTGGAAGTTGGAATTAGTCTTAATTAGGCTTGATCTAGGAACCGATGATTTGTTATTAGGTGTTTCGACCGGATTCGGCCCACGCTTCCAAGCATGGCTTTCGTCGCAGGTTCGGATTCCTTTATGTTTTCGTTTCCGATCGAATTTGATTGGGTTCTATCTTTGTTATGAGGTGGTTGCTTGCAGAATCGTTTGATGATGTAACGCGGAAACTCTCCTGCCCTCTCGGCTTGATCGCTCACTCGACCGCACACAGATTGTTAGCGATTAATCCACCGCGCTGCTTATCGCGGCTCATGTAATCTCCTCGATAGTCTCATAGGACGTTCGATCTACCCAAGGAGTTTTCAATTGAGGGTTCGCGGTCATGTTTCCAACGTCTGTTACTTTGTGTCTATTCCTTTGCGCTACCATATCACTTAAAAACAACCGATCTGCCGACGAGTATGTGGATCTGATCGAGCTCAATCATTTCTACGATCAGAAGGGAGGACTCGTTTACGATCAAGTCATCTTCTATGAGCGGGCACCGGAAACCGGACGCTTTCAAGTCAGGGCTTGGTGTCTCGTCGAAGACCGCGAGTGCCTCAATCGCCGTCCCACCAAGAACCTTCAAACTGAACTCTATCAGGTCGATTGGTACGATTCCGATCAACGCCTTCTTCGCAAAATAACCAGCCGCCTCTATCGCGAAAGCTGGACGCAAATCGACCCAGAACGGGCCAACAAGAAGTTGCATGACGAACGATCTCGCATCTCCATGGTTCAGAACCCTAAGAAATTCTTTGCGGCGGAATCGCAGGAGATAGACGAACCCAAACAGACAATTGTTGCTCCTACGTTAATCGTGTCGTCCGACGCACCGAATGGACCTACGCCGCAAGTCGCAACCCCCACCCCGGCAATCGCGACCTCCGAGGCTTTGGTAGCTCGTTAGCCCGATGGCGGCGGCGGCACTCCGTGCAAAACATAGTCGCCTAATGTGGCTGAGCGAGGCCCGCGCTCAGGAATTGAATCCACCGAGCGAAGGGCCTCGCTCGTCCACAACGGTCTCAGGTATCGTCCGTGACTCGTCGCCACATCCCGAAAATTCTTCGGCAAATCCGGTTTCGGCTTTTCGTCGGATGTCACTTCAAGCTCTGGCAGCCGGATCCGAACGCCATTCCTACCAAACACGATTGGGATCAATTCCTTTGAAATCCCTGCGTCGTACGTGAGACCATAGTACTTGTGAGCTGGAGCTGAAAGGCGGAGGACCCATCTCAACAGCTCGACGCGTATGGCTTGTAGCATCGGCAGATCGGGTTGGCTGATGATTTCTTCCTCCCCTACCTCGACGATCCAGCGATCCGCCGCAATTTTGATTTTACCTCGTCGTTGCAAATCCTTCAGAGCACCCCGAATGTCGGTTTGTTCCATGTAGCCATACGTGACATTTACCGCGTAAATGTCGTTACCCAATTTGATGACTTCGTAACGATTCGCGTTGTCGTAGGTGGAACTGGAGATCTGGTTGATGTGAAACAAAGTCACGTGCGATGGCAATACGCCATATTTTTTTAAAAAGACCCGCAGCGTAACCGGCGTGTAGTCTTCCAGGGTCCGAATGGGTTGGGAGCATAAAAAGACCGCTGCTCGATCGCTTTCCACCAAACGACGTCGACCTTGAATGAGCGCTCGTGCCAAGGGCAAATTCTCGTCGATCGCAATTTGGATTTCATCCACTTTTTCTCGCAACATGACGAGCCAGTCAATCTTCTTTCCTTCGCGAAAACCAAAGTCATAGAATGCCTGCGCCATTTGCTTTCGTCCCCACTGCCAAGTCACCATGATGAGAACGAGAACAGATGCAATAGCGATTGGAAAATAGCCTCCGCTGGCAAACTTGGTTAAATTGCTAACGAAAAAAAGCATGTCGACCGCTAAGATCGGAACGCAGATCGCGAGCACATGCCACAGTCTCCAATTCCATCGATAGTAAGCGACATAGCCGAACATGACGGTTGTGATCCACATCGTGCCCGTGACAGCGATGCCATATGCAGACGCCAAATTGCTGGCGGTCCGAAACGATAGGGTGGCGAAAACGCAGCCTGCAAACAACGCCCAGTTGACGGATGGGATGTAGACTTGGCCCTCCGCTTCGTGACTCGTGTATCGAACCAATTGACGCGGAGCGAACCCAAGCGCAATAGCCTGTTTCACGATTGAAAACATGCCGGTGATCAACGCTTGCGAGGCGATGAAAGCCGCGCAGGCCGCGATGCACAAGTCGGCAACAGAAATAACATAATTGGCCAACTCCGCACCAGCAATTTGTGGCGTCATGGCAAAAAAAGTGCTTGCCCTTGGCGGAACGCCGTTCGACAATAAATAGCCTACTTGGCCAGCGTAATTGATCAACAAACAGGGCATGACGATGTAATACCAAGCCAGCATGACGGGGCGGCGTCCAGAGTCCTGCGGATCCACGCTCATGCCGTCGCAACAGTGCTTTTTGGTGCGACCCATAAAATGACCAATGTCCGCGTACTTGGCCTCACCACCCGTGATCGCCAAAACCACCACACCGAATATCGCAAGCATCCCCATTGTGGGAAAGTGGACGACAAAATTCCATGCGTACCATGGATTCACGGCATTAAAAACGTCTGGATTGGAAATTACCCACGGTAGTCCTTTCAAGGCAATCCACGGGAACCAAACCAATAGCATGAACCATCCAAACAAACCGCCTACTTTGCTCGTACCCCTCCACTGCGATTTGAACAGCACGAATAAACTAGCCAAGGTCGCGATGACCGCCCACCGCTCGCCGAGCGGTTCGTAGGCACCCAACATGCTCATGGCCGGCGTGATGATGCCGTCGGCTGCGAGTAGACCTGCTGCAGATGCAACCAGGAATCCAAGCAGCCCAAGGCCAAAGATCTTGCCTGTGTGTCCTCGCAACAAGCCCCACAACGCGAAATCGCCACCCTCCCCCCGATTGTCGGCTCGCATGATGAGCAAATCATATTTCACGGTCAGAAATACAAGCGCCCAAAAAATCAAACTGAGACTGCCTAACGCATCAGTGCGAGAAACCAAACCGGGGCCGCCGTTGGCAATCAGCACATTGATTTGGTCCGCCGTCAAATTTGCATTCTTGAGTCGGATCGTCTCGCGGGTCAGTTCCATCACGGTGTACAGCACGGAGGTACCGATGTCGCCGTAAACTGTACCGGACGCCTCACGGATCTTGGTGAACATGCCCGATGTATGGGCGTGTGATTCCGGAAAATCATCGTCGGCTATCTGAGGGGATTCATT
This sequence comes from Pirellula sp., assembly GCA_031372345.1. GTDB lineage: Bacteria > Planctomycetota > Planctomycetia > Pirellulales > Pirellulaceae > JBKCUI01. Next base: position 47,702 of record JANMLD010000103.1, on the reverse strand, counting down.
TTCACTATTGGGAGAAGAAGGTTTTGGCTGGGGATTGTTCCCCTGTGATCCAGGACTAGCGTCCGATTCGCTCACGATGCAATTTTTCCACAGGAAATGGGCGTGCAGATGATTCCGGTAACAAATCATCATTTACTGCCCTGATATTAACGCAATAGCCTAACCCAAAGGAGGGGTGCTGTTTTCGTGTCGTTTTCGAGCTTTTCTTCGAGTAAGTCGCTGATTTCGAAAGAATTTGGAAATAACGCTTAATCCAAGCCTTCTCGGACCTGACGTGTCCTTTGGCCGCCGATGATTGATTTTGTGTGCATTACCTAGCGTTCGTCATTCAAGCGACGCGAAGTCTGCACGAAATCTAATAAGAACGAATCCATCATGATTGCGACTGCTCTACCGCTTGCATCACCGAATCCAAACCTCTCCAACCGTATCGCTGGTTTGGTATCGCGGGTGATGCAACAATCCGATGATCTTGTGATCGTACTTGAGTATTTAGGAAAAAACGGATCGATCACCCGGCGAGTGGTCAGTCCGATTCGGTTTATTGGTACGGATAGATTCTTGGCCCTTTGTCTTTCGCGGGAAGAACCGAGGCAATTCTACTTGAACAACTGCCGCAATGTTCGGGTTGACCTCGCCGCCAACTACACCATGCCGGTAGAGCTTCTGTCGGTGTAAGGCGAGCAGCAAAGTGAAAACTACCTGGCAAGGGTTCCAGTGGGCAAGGGTTCCAATGGGAGAGCGAGGCTCCTGCCGAGCTTGGCATTGGTTCGGCAGGAGCCTCTCCCTCCCGGTATAAGCAAGGTTGCTGCTCGCCTAAATCGTTATTCGTTCGTCCAATTGAGTGATTCCTCTGCGACCAATCTCGAAATGCTTGCGTAGCCGAGGGGCATCTATTAGGCTCTATCTGGTGCCTGTTTATTTTTCGTCCCTCTCGACGATATGCACCCAAACCGATGTTCGCCGTCCCAATGCGACACCCATGACACTCCCCAGCGAGAATCGAATGCTCAATGGTTTTCGAATGCGATTTAGCCTTTTGCTACTTTGGTTTTGCCTTTGGTCGCAAGCATCCTTTGCTCGGCAAGACAAATCGACAGCTGAGATGGTGGCTATTGTTGGCGCCGAATTGCGAATGTGCGAAGCCCAAGGAACCATATCCAACGGCACGATCCTTGTTCAAGGGGATACGATTCTTGCCGTAGGCGATTCGAAGTTGAGCATCCCAGCAGGTGCTAAAACGATCGACGCCACGGGTTGCGTGATCACTCCGGGACTGATCGATGCCCGTAGCAAACTTTGGCTTGCTGCGGATTCCGCCAACGCCACAGCATCCGACGCCAGCCTAGATATCGTCGACGGCATCGACCCATACTCCGACAATTGGCACGAAGTGCTCTCCAGCGGAGTTACCACCGTCTACATGCAACCTTCCTCGAAAGGGACTTTGGGTGGTTACGGGGCCGTTGTGTCGGTGATGCCGAAGTCGACTGGTGGCGTCGTAGTGCTCTCTGCCAAAGCCGGTCTGCAGGCCTCGTTAGGGGCCTCAGCCAGTAACAATCGAGCCCGACAGCAGGAACTGGAACGAACGAAAAAAACACTCGATGCCGCAGTCGAATATCGAAAGAAATGGGACGAGTACGAAGCCTACATGGCCAAGCAAGCCAAGGAGCCACCAACCAAGCCCGAGACCAAGCCCGAGACCAAACCATCCGCAGAACCGTCTCCCGCAACAACCCCAACCACTCCAGGCACACCATCATCAGGTGGCCGACGAGGGTTTCCAAATGGACGTCCACCTAATCTTCCCGAGGGTGGCATCCCAAATAGGCCAGCTCCAACCGCACCGCCAACCGAGACCGCTTCGAAAGCCCCACCTGAGCCTGACAAGAGCAAAGACAAGCCGGTAAAAAAACCGGACCGCGAACCTGCCAAAGAAGAGTTGCTCAGGGTGATCCAAGGTGAGATCCCACTTCGATTGGAAATCAACAGTCCTGACGATGTTTTCTTCGCAATGAAACTGTTCGAGAGCGAAGCACTGAAAAAGATTCAAGTTGTTTTTGAGGGGCTAAACGATCTTCGGTCCGCAGGCAAGGTGATTCGCGACTTGAAAAATCCAATTGTGCTGGGCCCCTGGCTAGAGCTGGAACAAGATGACAACGAATCCGACGACTCAGCCAAGAGATGGGGGAAGAATTTCTCTACCTACGACGGTGTTATCGCGATCGCAACTAATGGCAAGACCAGCCAATCAAGCAAACTTCTGCGAGCGCATGCAGCCAAGGCTATCTCCTATGGATTCAGCCAAGATCGCGCCTTAAAGGCGATCACCATGGATGCAGCCCTTGCACTAGGCGTAGCCGATCGCATCGGGAGCTTGGCAAAAGGCAAACGAGCAGACATCGTATGCTTCCGCGGTGAACCGACCAATCCCGCCAACCCTGTCGTTTGGGTAATGAACGGCGGCAAGTTGGTTGAGAACCAAGCCGTGAAACAAGCGTCCGCGGAAGGATCAAATGCAGCTATGCGCATCACCGACAGTTCGGCTGCCTTCACTGCACCCTTGCCAAATTGCTTCGCAATCAAATCGTCGCGTTGTTGGCTCGAAGGGCGATTGCAGCCTGCTGTCCTTCGGATTTGCGATGGAAAGATCGTCGGCATCGCGAAGGACAGCGTCGATTCAATCACGGGTAATTCCATGTTCGATTTAGCGGATGCAGTCGTCACCCCCGGGCTTTTTTCCGGCCACGCGAACTTAGGCTTGGATCGACTTATCGATCCTCAGTCTGGGTCCGATGCGTCGTTCGTGGTGGCCGCCGATGGTTTTACTAGAGACTTCAACGGCGAACTCAAACTGGTTCGAAATGGTTTGCTTCGAGCCTTGTTAGCTCCCGGAAGTTCCAACCCGATTTCTGGCAACGCCAGCCTAGTCCGAATGGGCGCGATCGAACCAACCCTCGTTCGAGATGCGGCAGCAAAGTTCGTCCTGTCAAGCAACGCCAGAAACGCGAATCGGTTTCCGTCCAGTCTAGCAGGCCAGATCCAGATGGTTTCCCAGTCATTAAAAGGAACACTCTTGCCGTCTCGTATGTACTTGCCAGCGTCGATCGAGCAAAAACTGCAAGACCGTCGCATGGCGATTCTAAAAGACGTGGCAAACGGAAATCGAGTCGCCATCATCGAAGCTCAAACAGACGCTGAGATTCTATCCGCCTTGAAATTAATTGATACGCAAAGGCTAAACGCCTTTCTGTTAGGTCCGAAACAACTTAAAAACCATATCGATCGCATTCAGAAATCCAAGAGCACCATCGTGGTTCAACCGGTCACCGCGAATAACTTCGATTGGTATTTACAAGACATCGTGCAAGCCGCAAAAGCTGGCATCCCTATTTGTTTTGCGGGTGAAAGTGCCGAACAGTTGCGACTTACTGCGTCCTTGGCTGTCGCCATCGGAGCCGATCACGACCAAATGCTGAGCGCGTTGTGCGAATTTCCAAAGGCGCTCGTTGCGCCATCCGGCGGAACCGGCCTTGCCGTTGATGGTCCTGCCGATTTGGTCATATGGTCGGGTTCGCCATTAAACTTGGAAACGAAGCCACTCTTTGTTTTAGTAGACGGTCAATTCGCTGCTACGAAAGGCAATTAATCGATGCACAAAATGGTTTCCAATTCACTTTCATTCGTCATCGTCCTGTCCATGATTATTCTGTCCCCTCGCATTGGACGTGGTCAGGAAAAAGATCTGGGAAGCGATAGGTTCTTGATCCGTGCCAAGCATATTTATTCTGCCAATGGGACTTGGGGCGGCAAGGGGGAGGTCCTTGTCCACGGTGGCAAGATCCAGTTCGTCGGAGACGCAATCGATGTCTCCTCGCCAGTAACGATCTTAGAAGTCGACTCCTTGATGCCGGGAATTGTCGACGCGTACTCAAGCGTCGGACTGTCGGGTGGAACCAGCGAAGTCTCTCGCGAAATCACACCCGAGTTTGATACGTATTCCGCAATCGACTGGGGCTCCCGAGATTTTTTGGAGGCGATCGAAATGGGGGTCACGACCGCCCAAGTGATTCCAGCGACGGAAAGCGTCTTCTCTGGCTTGGCCTGCATCGTGAAGACCGCCGGTGAACCGACGGAACGAACGATCACCTCGAGCGGCAACGCTGTCATCGCCGTCAGTAGCGATCCAACATCGCGCAATCGAGCGAGATCTCGTCCCGACGGGATTTACATGCGTCAGCCTACGAACCGCATGGGGGTCGTATGGATCGTTCGCAGCTCACTAACCCGGATACGAAGCGGTGGGACGGTCGATGGTGCCGACCCCATGTCGACCGCCCTGTTGAAAGAGATTCTCAATGGAAAAAAGAAAGCGATCGCGGTAAGCCGAACGGATTTCGATATTCGTAGCGCTCTAGATTTGGGTGACGAGTTTGGATTCAAACCAACTATTTATGGCGGGGATGAAGTCTACCGAATTCTCGATGAATTCAAGAAACGGGACGGCCAAATCGTTTATACGGCGTTGGCCCGTTCTGCCGCAACAAGCCGCGGAGCCGAGGGGACCGCTTTGCGATGGAACGTTCCTGGGAAGCTTATCGAGGCCGACGTGCCGTTCTGCTTGGCAGGCGAACCATTGCTCGATCAAGCGAGATTTGCATTTCGATTTGGTCTGACCCCCAAGCAAGCCATAACGGCAATCACGTCTCGGCCAGCAGAAATGTTGGGGCTTTCCCATCGCATTGGATCAATTGAAACTAACAAGGATGCGGACTTGGTCGCATTGAATGGCGACCCTCTTCAGCCGACGAGCGGCATCGCCTGGACTATGGTTGGTGGCAAGATTTATGGAAACGACAAGAGCACGCAATGACAAACCACTTCATGAAATACATCGCAAGAACAATCGCGTTATTGGGTCTATCGATCAACGCAGCCCTTTTGCATGCCGATGGACTACTGGCCATACAGGGGGCCAAGATCATTCCTGTCGTCGGTGACCCGATTGCCATAGGAACGATTCTCATTCGAGACGGTAAGATCGAGGCGGTTGGCAAGGACATTGTTATTCCTGGCGAAGCCAAAGTGATCGATGCAACCGGCAAGGTAATCATGCCAGGTTTTGTGGATGCGCACAACGCAGCCGCCATGACTTCTGCAAATGAGCGCAACGAATTCGTCCCATTTCTTTCCGTTGTCGATTCGGTTGATCCAGTAGCTCCCTACTTCGAAGAGTGCCGTCGCAACGGAATTACCTCCGCCGCTGTAGTTCCTGGAAATAGCACCCTCATCGGTGGCCAAGCAGCTGTGATCAAGACCGCCGGTCAATACGTCAATGACATGCTTTTGAAACGTGAAGCGGGCTTAAAAATCTCGTTGCGACCTGCCAGCGGCAATCGAATGAGCCAACTTTCGCGGCTGCGCAAAGAGCTCGACAAAGCCAAAAAAGCAGTTGAAAAGGAAGCCAAAGGCGAAAAGCCGGAGGCTGCGGCTGAAGCCAAGAAGGAAGGGGAGGATGCTCCCAAACCAGCCGATAAACCCGATGGAGGTACCGAAGAAACCAAGGATGAGGGAAGTGCCGATCGACAACCAGAAAGCGGTAGCGACGCGGCGAGCCAAGCTGCCGGATTGGAGGCTTTGAAGAAGGCCATTAAAGGAGAACAATCCGTCTACATCTACTGTGAAAATGGAATGGACGTAGCGGCTGCGATTCAATTGGTCGCAGACTATGGCCTCAAGCCCATCTTTGTGCTTGGCCCAAGTTGCTACAAAGCCGCCGAACTGCTCGCTAAACGCAATGAGACGGTCATACTCGATCCTAGCCTCGTTTACTGGGAGACCAATCCTCGAACCCGCGAGGACAAGAAAATCATCGTCCCCCAAATCTTTCGAGCCGCCAAAGTCCCGTTCGTCTTTCAAACGGAAGGGTTTGGAGCCAGAACCTCGTTAGGAAGCAGTTTCTTCTGGTACCAAGCCGCAACTGCGGTCAAGTATGGAATGCCGGAAAAAGAGGCGCTCGAAGCGATTACCTTACTGCCTGCCAAACGGATCGGTATCGGGCATTTGGTCGGTTCGATCGAAGTTGGAAAAGATGCCGACTTGTTAGTGCTAACCGGTGAGCCCCTGGACATCTCGACCTGGGTTGATCAAACCATCATCAATGGCAAGGTTGTGTACGAGCGATCCAAGGACGAAAAGATCAAGCGACTCCTAGCCCCAGTTGCGGAGTAGGCTATCCATGCAAATACCTAAATTGAATGCCCTTAACGCGTCGACAATATGTTTCTCTCGTTCCCAAGCTCCAGCGTGGGAACGCCAGTCCGCGAAGCTCTGCTTCGCTACCCTGCTGTGGATCGGATTTTCTCTCTCAGCCATCGACACTCGTGTCGCCGCCGCGCAACACGTAGACGCCTACTTTGCCAGCCAGATTTGGCCTGGCAGCGGACCCGTCATCGACGATGCCGTCATGATTGTGATGGATGGCAAAGTTTCGAAAATCGGAACACGCAAAGCCACCGAGATCCCATCGGGCGCTAAACGACACGACTATTCAGGCGATACGCTTATTCCAGGGCTGGTGGTCGCTCAAACCTCGCTGGTGGATTCGAGCGCACCTAGCACTCTCGCGTTGACTCCCGACATTCGAGCCGTAGATGGCTTTGATCCATTTCGCGATTTCGATAAGTACATCGAGGCAGGTGTAACCACCATTCAACTGTCGCCAGGTTCATCGCTCTTGATGCCAGGTCAAGGTGCGGTCGTAAAGCTTGGCGGTAAAGATCCTGAAAAACGCGTCCTTTCTGATTCGGAGAGTCTGCGTATCGTCCTGACACGTGAAGCCATGTCGCCTTCCACCGTTTACGAACCGCCAGTCGGCGCCGTTTCCGTAGATCGTCCCCTCGAGCCAACGCGACCACAACTTGCGACTAGCTTTGCGGAAGCCCTCGTTGGCTTGGACGCTCTCTTTGCAAGTGCCAAGAAACTGGATGCAAATCAATCCGACGATGAGGCTATGTTAGCGGCTTTGTCGAAGCTGGTTGCTGCCAAACGAACGTTGCGTTTTTCCGTGGAGAATAATTACGAAGTGAAAGGTGCCTTGTCGCTCGCTCGCAAATTCGAACTGCCGTGGCTGCTCGTCGATCCGAACGATACAACCGAGTTGCGAAGCGTTGATTGGAAGAGCGATTCCGCCATCGGTGTCATATTGAGCCCAGAGATGCGAGCTGGCCGAATTGTGAATCCAACGGTGCCCGTCCCCGATCGGAAGCCAATCATCGACGTTTGGTTGCTAGCCAAAGCCCTCGTCGATTCCGGCATTGGAAACAAGCTTGCAATACGACCGCCAACCGACGCCGACTTGCCGGACCTGCTGTTTCTGGCATCCCTTTTCAAACGAGGTGGGCTGACTACCGAACAGGTTTTGGGCATGATCACCAGCAACCCAGCAAACATGATGGGGGTCGGCAACCGCGTCGGCTCACTAAGACCATCAGCCGACGCAGATTTCGTTGTATTGTCTGGCAATCCACTGGAATCCGGAACGCGTGTTTTGGCTACTTATATCGATGGTCGCTCCGTCTTCAACGCGGAGGTCGACAATAAATCTACTGTGATCCAAGCGAGCACGGTCTACACCCCGCAAGGGATTGTGAAAGGGGGAGTTGCGGTTAGGAACGGTAAGATCAGCGGTGTCGGAGCCAGCGTATCTTCCTCTCGCAATGCTGCCATCAAGCGATTTCCGAACGGAGTCATCGTTCCGGGATTGATAGATTGCGGTACCAATGTTGGGCTAGGTGGTAACTTGGCCGAGTCTCTCTCCCTGAATGCGAAGCTAGGGGATTTATTGGCCAGAGACAATGACCAAGTTCGATTGGCCAGACAAGGTGGTATCACGACCGGCTTGATTAGCTCTTCACGACTCCCGAGCCCGGTGCTCGCGTTCAAATTGACCGACGCACCGCGAATCATCAAAGATCCTGTCGCCCTGCGATTCAATGTTGGCGGAAATCTGACGACTGCAGAAGACTCCATGCGTCGCATGCTGCGATCGGGCAAACTTTATGCGGATGCGTGGAGCAAATACGAAACGGATTTTGCCGCCTATGAAATCAAATTGAAGGAATACGAAGCGGCAAAAAAGCAATTCGATGCAATGAAGGCAGCCGAAGAAAAACAAGCAGAAGCCAAGAAGCAAGCGGATGCCAAAGCAGCGTCTTCGCCGGACGGCGCAAACCAAGCCAAAAAACCGGATGAAGCGGGTAAGCAACCCGATGCAAAACCAGCAGATATCAAACCAGCCGACGCAAAGCAACCGGATGCAAAGCAACCGGATGGTAAGCAACCAGACAGTAAGCAGCCCGAACCGAATAAGGCTACCCCCGTTGAAACCAAGAAACCCGACGAGCCCAAGAAACCCGACGAACCCAAGAAACCGCAAGTGGTGGATGCAATGGAAGCGTATCGACCTCTCTTCGCCAAGAAGATCGTGGCCATGGTCGAGGCCATAGATTCAAAGTCGATCGAGCTAGTAGTGAAATTGTTCCGTACTGAGTTTGACGTAACTACTGTCGTCGTGTCCGGGCGAGCCGCTTCCACCCAATCCGAGTTGCTGGCTAAGAACGGCATTATGGTTGTAACCGGTCCACTGTTGGTCGGTGAAGAAGAGGGGCAAATAGTGAACTATCCAGCCGAGCTTGCCTCAGTTGGAGTTCCGATTGCCTTTCAATCGCAAACAACCACTGGCACCGCCAAATTACCTGAGGTTGTTGCTTATGCAGTTTACAAAGGGCTTGGGTTGGACGACGCGTTACGCGGAATGTCACAAGGTCCTGCATCGTTTTTGAAGCTCTCCGGCGTGGGGACCATTGAATTTGGGAAAGACGCAGACTTAGTCGTGCTGAGTGGTCCCCCTTTTGAACTTTCGAGCGAGGTTCTGGCTGTCATGATCGATGGCAATTGGGTCTATGAAAAGGAGATCAAATAATGCGTCCACGGTTCTTGATTGTCGTGTTGATTTTGGTGTTGGCCATCCATGTCCCTCTCGTCCATGCGGACGATTTGAAACCCAAACTGGCGATCCATGTCGGCAAGGTGATTACTTGTGTTGGCGAACCCATCATCGGCGGCACCATCTTGGTCTCCGAAGGGAAGATCGAAGCCATCGGTAAAACGAAAGACATGGCCGTACCTGAGGGTTATCAATACATCCATCATCCGGATGCGTTTGCAATGCCCGGTTTGGTCGACTGCCACTCGCACGTTGGAGGCTCTGGCGACCTGAACGAAATGGTTTACCAAACAAACCCTGAGCTACGCAATTGGGATCAAATTATCCCACATAACGATCAGCTCAAAACCGCCATTGCAGGCGGAGTTACTACCATTTGCTTTATCCCTGGTAGCGGCACCAACATGGGTGGCTGGGGAACGCTGATGAAAACGGGACCCGGCAAGCTAAGCGACATCATCATCAAGGCACCCGGCGTGCTCAAGATCGCCCAAGCCGGCAACCCCGAGCGTCAAGATGGTGAGGTGGGCTCGGGGCGAATGGGCATGAACCATGTCATTCGTGAACAATTGATCCAGGGTCAACTCTACGTCCGGCAGTGGGATGATTTCAAGGCGGGCCGTACCAAAGCCGAGCCCCCTTTGAATCTCCGACTGGAGTATTTCAAACCACTCTTCCATCGTGAAATCCCGGTGGTCGTTCACACTCAGATTTATCAGGTGGTCCAGTCTACCCTGCGGATCCTTCACGATGAAATGAACTTGCGAGTGGTACTCGACCATAGCGAGTTTGATGCTTACAAACTGACCGATGAAATCCTGAAGCGAAATATTCCAGTCATCGTCGGTCCTCGAGGATTTCACTACGACCGAGACCGCGGCCAAATCCGAGGCCTGGTTGCTGAATACGCAAATCGAAACACAAAATGGTTGGGCGTGAACACCGATGCGCCCGTCGTTCCGCAAGAAGAACTCTTTTTCCAAGCAGCCATGGCTGTCCGCTACGGCTGGAACGAGGAGGCAGCAGTTCGAGGTGTCACGATTGAGCCAGCCAGAGCGTTGATGGTCGATCACCGAGTCGGTTCGCTAGAAAAAGACAAAGACGCTGACATCGTTATCACAACGGGATCCATTATCGATCCAAGAAATCATGTGAAGCAAGTCTTCATCGATGGCAGAAGCGTTTACGACACCCAAGTCGATCGTCGTCGCTTCTGAACGTCGCGATCACCCCAAAAGTGCGACGGAAAATTATAGATACGTCAGGAAAGCTAGTCAACTAATGTGTACCTCGAGTCATGCAATCAAGTGCATCGCGATTCTTTTCGCATTGGCATGGGTTACCGAAACCAAATGCTTCGCTCAACGCACCCTCGCCATCCGAGGCGCGAAGCTTGAGACGATTGGCAAAGCGGGAGCCATCGAGGAAGGGGTCATTCTGATTCGCGATGGAAAGATCGAAGCGATTGGCAAAGATGTCAAAATCCCGCTCGCCACCCAGGTCATCGAGGCCAAGGGCAAGACGATTATGCCAGGGATTGTAGATCCTTATTATGTCATCACGGTGGGCCGCGATTCGCAAGCGGGCGAGAGCCGCACGATTGTGGTCCGCGGTCAGACGATCACGTTGCCCGGTGGGCCTCAATCGAGTTCAACCTCGTTCACCAAGATTGCCGATAGCATCGATTTAGAGAGCATCGACTGGAAAGCAGCTCGTCGAAGCGGCATAACCACCATGCAACTTGTTGTTAGCGGCTATGGACAATCGGCTATTGCTCAAGCAACGGCCAAAGCGGCTCAAATCGTCAACGCAGATGGTAAGCTGTTAATTACCGTAACGAACTCCACGCAGAGCCTTGATGTTTTGCGTAACGGCTTGAAAGGACTCGGGAGTATTCCTAGCGGTGGCCCTGGCGGTCCTGGCAGCGGCCTCGGTCGATCTGGTGGCCCGCGCCCCGGACCTCAACCACCCAGTCCTCAGCCCCCCAGCCCACAGCCGCCTAGTCCTCAACCACCTGTGCAACCGACAGAAAACCTGGCAGCCAACACGGGGGCAACGCAACCTGCCGCGGTGAGCCCCACTCAAAAATTGTGGACGGATGTCAAAGAAGGAAAATCGAGCGTGTTCGTAAATCTGAACAATGCGGCCGCCATCCTGCATTCCCTCTCAGCTACGAAAGAATCCAAGCAAGCCAAAATCGTATTCATCGCAGTCGGGTCTGATTTGTTTGAAGTCATCGGCGACTTGGATCCCAAAACACATACGGCAATCCTATCGCCCCGCCTCGATTTCCTGCCAAACACGCGCGATCGCATCAATATTCCGAATATACTGAACGAAAAGGAAATGCCCTTCGCCTTTTCTTTATCGTTGGGGCAAAGCGAGTTCCGCGCCCAGCAAGACACGCCGCTGTTCGCTGTAAGCACACTTGTTCGAAGTGGCTTGAATCGACAGAAAGCCCTTGAAGCCATTACAATGGTACCAGCCAAGTTGATCGGCCTAGAAAACGAAGTTGGATCACTTGAGGTCGGCAAGAAAGCCAACTTCCTCATTCTCGATGGCGATCCATTTGGTGCCACGACTAGCATTCAGCGTGTCTATATCGAAGGGAAGCAAATCCATGAAAATTAAACGAACGATCGCTTTCGGTTTCTTGATCGCATGCGCAAGCTCCTTGCCTTTAAAAGCACAGGAAGCACAGGAAGCACAGAAACAAGACGACAAGGCCAAGCCGGCCGAATCAAGCAAGCCAACCGAAGCGATTAAGAAAACGGCAACCAAAGAAGTTTTGGCCATTGTTGGCGGCGACATAATCACGGTGACCCGCGAGCGGATTCGAGGTGGCACGATTTTGATCGAGGACGGCAAGATTGTAGCCGTTGGTCAGGACATCAAAATCCCCGAGGGTGCGACCAAGATCGACGCAGTTGGAAGAACGGTGACGCCGGGCTTTATCGCAATCGACATGGCCAGGGTTGGTTTGTCCGCGGCGGGAACGGATCGCAATGCCAAGGTTTCCGATACGTTGGATCCCTTTGATAGAAACATCAGCTTGAGTTTAGGAGTGGGCATCACGACCGGATGTCTCGAGATTCGAGGCGGGGGTGTTGGTTTCCCTCGCCGAGCGGCCTGGGACGGTTTTCCTGTCACCGAACGCTTTCCTGGTTTCGATCCTGACTTCGACGAGGTCGATGCGACCTTTGAGCCCACCAAACGCGATTATGGTCCTTACGTATCGGTTTGTCAGTGTTGCGGCCTGCCGATATTGCCAACCGAGCCCATTGAGAACACACCCGAAGCGCCTGCCACACAGCAAAAGAGCGTCGTGATCAAAATGTCCTTTGGCAAATTGGACGGCATGCTGGTAAGTGAATCTGCCTTTTTGGACATGACCCCTGGCTCGATATCAGGCGCCCTCAACCAGTATTCATGGCGCGAGCAGATTGCCAAAGCCAAGAAGTATTTTGTGGATCAAGCCGCACATGAAAAAGCGGTTGCATCAGGCAAAAAAGAACAGCCCCCTCGCAAACCCGTCAGCGATGAAATACTCCGCTTGGTGAAGCGTGAACTTGCCCTTCGAGTCGCTGCGAACACGGTATCGGATATCCGCGATCAAATCCTGTTGTCCAAAGACTTGGGCTACAAACTGGTCATCACCGGAGCAGCCGAAGCTTGGGTGATTCCTGATGAACTGGCGGAAGCGGGCACCGAGGTCACATACGCCCCGCGTCGTCGCCGTTCACCACGCTTCGGCGAGGAGACGACATCTGGCACATGGATTGAAATGGCTGGTGTGTTGGAGCGAACCGGAATCCCATTTGCGGTAACAACTTTGAGCAATGCGATGAGCTTGGATGGCATTGCCGGCCGGGAGTTGTCAAGTCTGCCGTTGGAAGCCGCATTTGCGGTACGCGGTGGAGCCAGTGAGAAGGCTGCGCTCGCTTCGCTTACGATTGTCCCCGCCAAAATGCTCGGTTTAGAAAAACGGATAGGGAGTATCGAAGTAGGCAAGGATGCAGATATTCTATTGCTCGACGGCAATCCGCTCGACTACCGTACGTATGTTGAGACCGCGCTCGTCAACGGCCGCGTTGCATACCAACGCAACGAAGTCCGCGTCCTCCCAGTCTACGCAAAACGCCCGTAGGTCAGTCGCTCCGTAGGTCAGTCGCTCCGCCTACTGACGGTCAGCGTTTTCCCCGACCCAACGATCGCAACTTCTACAAAACCGCAATCACAAATGCAGCCCCCTTCTCAATCGCCCATGACGCGACGAACAGAAACAGTTCGATCCGTCTCGAGTGCGTGATCGGGCGAGGGAGTTCGAACACCGAGGACTCAAGTCGACAGAGCGACTTGACCACGACAACCACAACGACTACCAACCTATCTACCCATAAGCCAACCACGTTGATGAATAGCGTCACTCGCCGTTATGACGAATTCATTCGCTTCTCAATGAGAACAATGGCACAACGGGCCAGCGAATTCCTTCAGCACATGCAAACACGAAGGACAGTTCGGCAATTTTCGCGAGAACCTGTCGGCTCAGAAATTGTCGACGATTGCCTGAGAACCGCCTTGCTCGCCCCCAATGGAGCGAATCGCCAGCCATGGACATTTGTCGTGGTTGAGAATTCTGAAGTTCGCAAGCAGATTCGCGACGCTGCGGAGGCGGAGGAACGTGAGTTCTATTCAAACCGAGCGCCAGATGAATGGCTCGATGCGTTGGCTCCACTTGGAACGGATGCATCCAAGCCATTTCTTGAAACAGCGCCGATTTTGATTTGCATCTTTGCTGAGGCGTGGAAACAAATGGATGACGGTACGCAACAAAAGAACTATTACGTATCCGAATCGGTAGGTATCGCGACAGGCTTTTTGATTGCGGCGTTGCATCATGCTGGGCTAGCAACGTTAACGCACACCCCCAGCCCGATGAAGTTCTTAAACAGCATACTGAATCGACCAAAAAACGAGCGGGCTTACCTCATCCTCGTTGCAGGATTTCCCGAACCTGACTGTGAAATCCCGATCATTTCGAAACGACCGTTTGATGAAGTTGTAATCCGCAGTTAAATTTCACGAAGCAAGTGCGAGGCCACATGGACGCATCATGTCGCGACGATGGGAAGGGCCTGCCATTGGGACTCTAGACTAGGATAGCATTGCGTTGAAGAGAAACTCAGCAAATGCCGGAGTATCTTGGGCCGACAAACGGGAACTGTTCGATGCACCGGCGTGTCCAACCGGTGCGTGTTGAAAGAAAGTGCTAACTCCTGCCAAAACACCTGGACAATGCTTGAATACAAGAGCGGAACCGCGTAGTGCGGCCCCGCATGCTAGGTGGCATGGCATGGGTCCGGAGTAATCCGGTTCCTATGCCGATCTTGGTTCGTCCGTTTCACGTTTGAAGGTCAGCAGGCCGATGGCGATCGCACCAAACGTAATGGCCATGTCAGCGACATTGAATACCCCTGTTCGAATCGGGCCAATTCCGACATTGATAAAGTCTGTGACAAGTCCGTTATTACACACTCGATCAATAAGATTGCCAACGCCCCCGGACAATACGTACACGAGCGAGACAAAGAGTAGAAGCGGAATGTTTCGCTTGAAGATGAGAAAAGACAATAGGCCCAGCATCATGACGCAGTTAGTCCCGACAAACAGACCTGTCCGAAAGCTATTCGGCAAGTTTGCGCCAACACTCAGAAATCCTCCTGGGTTCTGCGCGTAATCAAGTCGCACCGTATCCGCGAAATATGAGCGTGAAGGTTGGTTGCGTAGTGAGTTCATTGCGATAGTCTTTGTCGCTTGATCGCAACCAACGCAGGAACACAAAATTGTCAACGCCAGAAAGAGGCGAAATCGATTTTGGCTTATTTTGATCACGGCGATTCCTTTCTTGGTGGACGAACTAATCGTAATCCGGCGCGGCGCCTGTAAACACAGTCTAAGTGTACCCCATCTGTCTAGTCGACTGGGCCGTCCTGAAAGATTTAAGTAGGTTGCTCCTGTTCGCCGTGAGCCGCATGCATTAGTTCGGCGACGGACGCCGGATCGCTGTAAGTGCTTTTGAGAACCGATGGTGGCTGGACGGCAAAGCGGAATGAACGCGTTAGCTCTAGTTGGCAAAAAGGCAAACCTCCTTCCAGCAAATTAACCACAGAGACACCGAGGAACACAGAGGTCTTACTCGCCGTGTATTTAAGACTCTGAACACTCTGTGTCTCCGTGGTTTAAGTAGTTTGGGTGGTTGTAATGGAATTTAATCTAACTCGCACCGGTCACCCAAACCGGTGCGTGCTGGCGATTAGGTATCGAAAAACCGAAACTTCCGCAGGGTAAACCTGCGGGATTCGCTGCTATCGCATTGCAACAGATTAGGATTTGATAGTCTGACCGCAAGGAAACACGCAGATCCAATATTAAGATTTATTTCTGCATGCCGCTGGCTTCATGCCAGGGGTGCTGACCATCCGTTCTAGAGAGATGGTAACCAACCCCCGAGGATGAACTCGAGATGAACTCGGGGGCATTGTGCGTGGCGCATCAATAACCATTTCAAAGCAACGATGCTTCAAAGGTTTTTTGAAGGCATTCTAGCCCCTGTTGGCCTTGCTTGCCGTCGATGACCACGTTGACTCGCAGTTCACTCGTGTTGATCATCAGCACGTTGATGCCGGAGTCGGCCAGTGACTTGAACATCGCAATCGCCACGCTCGTATGACTTCGCAGGCCGATTCCGCTGACCGAAAGTTTGGCAATCTCGGTCGAGCCACTGATCTTGCGAAACTTGCAGTCCATCGTCTCTAGCACTTGGATACAGTGCTCCATTTGCGCTTCGGGTACCGTAAAGCTGAGGCTCGTTTCCCCCTGATAGCCATCGCAGCTCTGGACAATCATGTCCACGAAGACCCCCGCTTCCGCAACCCGTTTGAATACCTTTTGAGCCAAACCCGGTGTGTCCGGAACTCCCGACAACGTCACACGCGCTTGATCCCCAACCATGGAAATGTCGAGCAACGTCAATTGCTCCATATTCGAATTGCGCAAGCGCTCGATGATCTCATTGGCGCTCAAATCGCTTGTGTTTTTTTGACCTATCTGCCAGTGATTGGCATCGGCTGGCTTCAAGTGCAATGCAAACGCGTGATGTACCGCACGCAATGCCGGAGTCGCCTCGGATCGCTTCACCAACACGCTGATCTTAATCTCGCTGGTGGTGATCATCTGGATATTAATGCCAGCATCGGCCAACGATTCAAACATCCGCTGAGCTACGCCCGTCTGGGCAGCCATCCCCAATCCAACCACCGAGATTTTCGCAACTTCATCGTCGTGCGTCACACTCGTAGCCCCAACTACCTTGGCGGCTTCGTTGACCGCCCGCAACGCGTCCTTCAATTCAGCATTTGGGACCGTAAACGAGATGTCAGCCAAATCCCCTTGGCCGATGTTCTGAACAATCATGTCGACCGTTACTTTGCGATCGGCCAACCGTTTGAAAATTTCGAAACTAGTCCCGGGTTTGTCCGGTACGCCTAGAATCGTGATGCGGGCTTCATCCTTGGTGAGCGCAGCCCCGCATACCGGCACCGAACCGGACTCGGGATTGGACACGATCATCGACCCAGGTGCATCCGAAAAACTGCTCCTGACTCGAATGGGCACGTCAAATTTTTTCGCGAACTCGATGGAACGGTTGTGCATCACTCCCGCTCCGAGACTGGCCAATTCCAGCATCTCGTCGTAACTGATCTGCCCCATCTGCCTGGCTTCGGGCAACAGTCTTGGATCAGTCGTGTAAACACCATCGACGTCGGTGTAGATCTCGCAAGCATCGGCTCGCAAAACCGCGGCCAGTGAAACCGCTGTCGTATCGCTTCCGCCGCGTCCCAGGGTTGTGATATTGAGATCCTCGTCGACCCCTTGGAACCCGGCAGCGATAACGATGTTCCCTTCGTCGAGCAAGCGACGAATCCGCTCCGTAGAAATCGTCTTGATCCGGGCTTTGGTAAACGAATTGTCCGTTCTAATCCCCATTTGGGCCCCCGTCAACGAAACCGCTTTATGGCCAAATCGATGTACGGCCATCGCCATGAGCGCCACGCTGACCTGCTCTCCCGTGCTGAGCAGCATATCCATCTCGCGAGCCGGGGGCTCTTCGTTGACTTCCTTGGCCAAGTCGATGAGATGATCGGTATTGTGCCCCATGGCGCTCACCACCACTACGACCTGATTGCCCTCTTGTTGAGCGCGAATCGCTTTGCGGGCGGCCGCTTGGATTTTTTCTGGTGTAGCGACGCTTGTCCCACCGAACTTCTGAACAATCAATGGCATTTCTGATCCTTAGGCGAGCGGCAACGTGAAAACTACCAATCATAACCCGAAACATAAGTGAGGGACATGCGGAATCGTCCCTCGCTTACGCATCGGGTTGCGATAATGCGAACCGCCGGTCGCCGAATTAAACAGGTTTCGCGAAACCTCGAAAATAAACTCTCTAACGCAAATCGCCGCGCATGAGCTTAGGAATCAAATCCCAGCCATGTGGATACGATACTCCAGAATTGGCCGCCGACAACTCATCGTAAGTCAAACTCGCATCTTGCGAGATACCGGTTCCGCAAGCAGCAAACGGCACCCAACCATGCGAGTGCTTTTTCGTACTGACCGGCGTAGCGTGGTCGGGCATGACCAAAATGCGATATTCACCTTGCTGTTGGAGGGCCTGATGAATGGGGGCTACAATATCGCGATCGATTGCTTCCAAGGCTTTGATTTTCTCGTCGACACGCCCCTCGTGACTCGCTTCATCGGGTGCCTCAATGTGTACGCAAACAATGTCGTGCGTTTTGAGAGCTTCGATGGCGGCAGCACCCTTGCCAGCGTAGTTGGTATCCAGATAGCCAGTTGCCCCTGGCGCTTCGACGCGATCCCAGCCAATCAATGCGGCTAAGCCTCGAAGCAAATCGACCGCGGTGATCATCGCTCCGCGGACTCCAAAGCGTGAATGGAAAGACTCAAGCTGTGGCATTTTTCCCAGCCCCCAAAGCCAAAGGTTGGTGGCCGGTCGTTTGCCACTTGCGACCCTGGCCAGATTCACCGGATGGTCTGCAAACAGGGCCACACTCTGCTCCATCAAACTGCAAAGCAAATCGCAACCTGGCCCCTTCGGAAAATCGTCCAACACCGTTCCGTCGGTCAGGTCATGCGGAGCACTGGTTCGCGAATCGATCGAAAATGGAGAGGGAACCCCTGGCTTGCCACGATAAATGAGCAAGTTCCGATAGCTCACACCCGGTATAAATTCCAAGGATTCGTTCCCTAACTTTTCCTGTGCCGTTCGAAGCAATTGAATGGCCTCGGCGGTCGAAACATGATCGGCCGTGAAGTCGACCATGATTTGGTTCTGCACCGTGACCAAGTTGCACCGGATCGCCCAATCGTCGGGTCCTAACTGAATGCCTTGCGCGGCCGCTTCAATGGGGGCTCGCCCAGTAAAATACTGATTGGGATCGTACCCTAGCAATGACATGTTGGCTACTTCGCTTCCGGCCGGGAAGTGCAGAGGGACATTGTCGCTCTGACCCACCAAACCGAGGCGAGCAATCTCATTCATAGCCGGAATGTTGGCTTGCTGCAGTGGCGTCTTGCCGCCCAGTGATTCAATCGGATAGTCTGCGCATCCATCCGGGATGATGATGACCCATTTCATTGCTGAGCGTCCTTTGGAGTTTTCAATCGGTTTATTGTCGTGCGTAGCATCGTTTACAACTGCCTTGGCTTGCCATCCTACGTGACGCGAAGCTTAACGCATTCATTACTGACGCTTGGTAATTTTCTAATTTCATCGTTGGCTGCTGCGGCCGCTTGCTCATTGGCTTCATGCGTCATGATGACCAGTGGGACCTTGCGAGGTTGTTGATCGCTGGTTGGCTCATGTTGAATAATCGACGCGATAGAAATAGCGTGCTTGCCAAGAATGCCTGTAATCTGGGACAACACCCCGGGCTCATCAGCAACAAAAAATCGCATGTAATACCGGCCCGTTGTTTGATCGTACGGAAGTAATCCAATCTTGGACTCGCGATCGGACCACAGCTCAAGTCTGCGAAAGGTGATGTCCGTTCGCCCTGAAGCCGTATCGATCATATCTGCGACGACGGCCGAAGCTGTCGGCATCTGGCCCGCTCCTTGTCCGTGAAAGAACATATCGCCAACCGCGTCGCCGACGACAGTCACGGCGTTGTAGGCACCACGCACTTCGGCCAGCGGTCGTCCTTTGCGAATCAACGTGGGTGAGACATGCAATTCTAAACCTTCCGGACGCAACTGAGCCGTTGCAATCAGCTTGATACGATACCCGAGTTCGGATGCGTACTTAAGGTCCTCCAACTGGAACGCTTCCAACCCGCGACGATAGATATCGCGCCAACGCACCCGTACGCCGAAGGCTAGATGTGCAAGAATAGCGAGCTTCTGGGCAGCGTCGCTTCCATCCACATCCATCGTCGGATCGGCTTCGGCATAGCCCAACTCTTGAGCCAGTTTTAGGGCGACTGCATAGTCCGCACCTTGCTCTTCCATCTGCGAGATGATGTAATTGCTGGTTCCATTGAGGATACCACGCAACGACAAGATCTGATTGGCCGAAAAACACTGACTGATATTGGCGATAATCGGGATGCCGCCACCCACACTGGCTTCAAATGCGATGGTGCGCCCCAAGGCACGGGCCCGGTCGAACAACTCCTCGCCGTGTTCGGCCAAAAGGGCTTTGTTGGCGGTCACGACATCCTTGCCCGCTTCCAACAATTGCAGCATGATGGTTCGGGCCGGTTCGAGGCCTCCGACCAAGTGCGCAACCACCTCAATCTCGGGGTTGTTCAGGATCAATTTCAAATCGTCCGTCAGAATCCCGGCAGGCAATTCGATGTTGCGCGCCTTTCCGAGATCCCGCACGGTGGCTTTTTCAAGCCATAGAATCCGACCCGCATGCCTCGCAAGCCGATCACCGTGATCCAAAAGCAATCGGGCCACACCGGTCCCCACGGTGCCCATGCCAACGATGGCAACCCTGGTTTTCTCCATGAAAGATAGCAATCCTACGAGGTTCTGAATTCCCAAAAGGGAAATAGTAAACCAAGTTGGCCGACTAGCAAACCATGATAACCGGCATCTGTGAACATAGTTTGGAACAAATGCAGGGCAGCAGACGACCCGACGGAGAGTGAAAGGCCAGTTGCGGACTGGATTTACAAAACTTATTTTGTCGGTGTTTCCTAATAGAATAAGCTATGTCCCTAGCGTTTCCCGCTGGCTTTTGGATTCTCCAGAATACTATTTGAAATGGACCAGCGTGCTTCAAAAACCTTTTTGTCAATTCTGTCGCATTCCGGCAGAGCGCTGTGGTGGGATTGTGTCTTTACAATGCCGCCGAGTTTTACTCGGGGGATGGTTACCATCTCTCTAGTTAGAAACGATGGTCAGCACCCCTGGCATAAAGCCAGCGGCATGCTCGGCCAACGCCATTGCGAGGATCTAAAGGCAGCACGCCAAACGTATTGCGTTAGTTGGGCTCAAGGCGCAAGAGCGCTTCTGCGAAAATCGATCAGTGAATCTGTGGTCATCTGAACTGAATGTCACCGTATTGCGTCCTGGGCCGTTTGCACTCCAACCACAACAATGCCGCGACGCTGTCAGCTACGAGGAGGAGCGATCGCATTATTGTTCATTTTTGAAGTTACGAAACCATTTGGCTACCTCTTTCGGTAGCACATGCCAAGGTTCGGAATGGTCCCGCATCCACGATAGAAAATCACGATAGACCGCTAACCGTGATGGACTGTCCAAATAGTCCGGATGCGTCACCATGAGCGCCATTCCATGGAGACGCTGAATGAATTGCAACTTGTCTCGCCAAATGCGGTCGCTGGTCTCCCTCAACGAAACAAAAAGGGTATGGTCCTGAGGCATCGTGTATGGCAATTCGACGAATTTTCCAGCGGAAAATGGCCAAATGCCGCCAACGCCGCCCGGCATCGGTTGATAGGGATCGACATCGAAACACGATGCATCGTACTCGATATTTAGCTCCTGCATCCATTTCAAATTGCGGTGCACCATCGGTGATCGAAACCCGACTGCGCCGTAGCGTTCGATGGCTTGATTGATCTTGGGGACGCGCGCGTCAAAGATTCGCTTGTTTAGAAACAATCGTCCATCGTGGTTGTAGCCATGAATCCCTATTTCATGCCCGTTTTGTTTCAAGTCACGAACCAATCCCTCGTCTATTTTGTACTTGTAGGGAACAAAATTCCAGCTCGAACGAAAGCCGAATGACTCCTCCATTTCCGCTAGCTTGGAAACCAACGATACGCCTCGTTGTTCTTCGATGTCGTGTGTCAGGACCAATGCGTGGCTGGCGCTGTCCGGCCAAAGTGAGTTCAAGGGTTGGCTAAGCGTTTCCGCGTATTCTTCTAGCGCCTCGGGAATGTACCAATGGCCTCGAGACGATAGTCCCCTATTCCGCGTTTTCTGAAACAACTGCCTCGCCTTGACGGGGAGAAACTTACGTACTTGATAGTAAATTCGAAACGCAGGCGATAGTTTGGCCTTAGTCATGTCATTGGTAAGGCCGTCCTTCAGTATTTCGTTTAGCCTGCCATCAAAACAGAACTGGGCCTCCAAATCATGTTGCGTCGAAACAAGAGCACCTGGCGAGTCGCACTTTGCTAAATCGCCTTTTAATCGTCCAGCAAACAGGTCTTCGTATACTTGAAGCAAAATCGTGCGTTGATGCGACCATGAAAGCGATCGTTCGATGCGGCTTCGCCCGATCTCCCCCATTTTCGTTCGCAGTTCGGGCGCATCGAATAGCTTCAAAATGAGCTCGGCAAACTGATCGACGTTGTTCTTCTCGGCATAAAGTGCAGCCTCGCCGGCAGTGATTTCATTTTCCATCGTTCGAAATGCGACGGTAGGTCGACCAACTGCCATGTACTCCATCGTTTTGATGGTCGTGCAGCTATCGTTGTATGGGTTGCTTGGGTCTGGCGTCACGCAGATATCAAACGATGCGATGTACCGAGGCACTTTCTGAAAATCGACGAATCCCGTGAACAGAACATGATCCTTTAGCCCCAAATCTTCCGTAAGTTTTTTTAGCGATTCCAGGGCTGGTCCTCGTCCCACAAGTACGGCTAGGAAATCGGTCCGCTGTTCGAGGATTTTTGGCAAAGCCCGAATGAAGTAATCTACCCCATCTTGAAAGCCCATCAATCCGACGTAGCCAAGAATCGTCTTTCCTGGTGGCCTCAATTCATCGAGCGGCTGAATTTCGGGAGTAAATCGATCGCTGGGGCCGTTGCGCACAATGTAGCATCGGCGTGGGTCGGCACCGCAACGCTCGATTTGAATCCTATGCTGCGTTGCGTTGGTGGCGATGAGAGCATGTGCATTGCGGCTGGCGAGTCGCTCAAAAAAACGCAACCCCTTAACGACAAGTGGACTCCCTTGACCGTCTTTTTGGGCTTGATAGAGCTCGGGTGAGAGATCGTGCAGGTCAACCACAAATTTCTTCCCGAGCAGCTTGAAAAAGATCGCGAGCATCGAATTGAGATCGGGCGGGCAATGAACGTGCACCGCATCGAAACCACTTCGCACTAAGACCCAAATGGAGACTAAAAAGGCCATCACCAAACTGTATGCATACTCGAAGAGGTAGCCCAGCAGACCATTCCACTCCGGAGGCCGCGGATAGCGATAAACATGGACCCCCTCGACCATCTCATACAGGCTGCGGCTCTTACCCGTCGGGCAAATCACCGTGGTCCTATAGCCCGCCTCGCTCAAGGCGATAGCTTCCTGATAGACGCGAGAATCCTGCGGATAGCATCCGTTCTCCAGAATCATCAAAATGCGCTTTGGGCGAGAGGTGGTTGACATTGATTCTCTCATCGGGATGGAACAGGCGGTGAAATCCAGCCACGCATGATTTGGTAGGCTGACGTTGCGCAACGTAGCTTCCATGGTGAATAGACTTTGCGATAGCGTCCAAAATTGGTTAGGACCCCACCGAACTTGGCTTTGAATTTTCCTGGTCCATATTCTTCACCTTCCCAACCAGCTCCGGCAAAGTCGAACAACTGAAAACCCTCAACCGAGTATTTTGTAATCGCTTCCCACAAGATCATCGACATAGCCGAGATGCCCTGAATGCGTTTTGCTCCCGCATACCAATACACCACGCGATTCTTATAGGCAAGAAAACAAGCGGCAGCAGCTACTCCCCCCTCATATTCGGCAAAAAAAACACGACAGATCTTTTGTGGCATTTCTCGAAACGCCGATTCAAAAAGGCTCCGATCGGCCAGCGGGACTCTGGAGCCCGCGTAACTCTCGGATACTACTGAGTAGAAACGACTCAGTTCGGCAAGTGGCTCGACCTCCCGGACAATCAAACCGCGTCGCATACTCGAACGTATGTTGTTTCGACATTTGGGATCAAGCCCCATAAAAAGCTGCTCCTCAGTTCTTTGAAGATCCAGCTCGTAGTTGTAATAGCCAAGCAACTCATATTGTTGAAGAACCAAAGGATCTTCAGCCATGGGTGATGTGAAAAAAGGACGCACTTCCGCGAAGAGCGTGCGTCGACGCATGTAGTTGTCGTGATGGCAAAGAAGCTGTGCAACTCCCTTGCGTCCCTGCGTTGATTCAAGAAAAATTGGCTCAGTATACAGAATGGATCTAGCTGCGATGCGGTCAGCCCAGCGTCCAAGCGTGGAGACCTTGACGGCGACCAACATTGCACAAATCGCACCATTCTCATCGACCGCGGCGTGAGCGAATGGACGGTGCCCTTTGGCTGATTCCATCGTTCGGATCATCGCACAGGTATGAAACAATGTTCCTTGAATGTGACTTTCCACGAAGCCATCCCAGTCTGGCAATTGATCAAACGGAAGGATCCTGAGATCGTCGCCTTTCTTCACGACAAACACCCCGCCGCGTCTGGAGACGTCGCTGATGTGCCACACGCAGCCGCAGTAAGTCCACCCCCGTGATCAATGAACTTCCTGGTCCACATCTCAACGCTCATAAGCCCCCAAAGCTTCGTCGAATGATCTGTGAATCCAGAGACATGCTCGCGAATCAACCGCTCGACAAACGCAACATTGAACAGCCCACGTCGTTCAAGCGTCTCTGTCGACAACAAGTCCTGCATCATCGGTCGCGCTTCTTTTCTAAGCCAACGTTCAATCGGAATTGGAAACCCTTGTTTCTTTCTATCAATGATCTCCGCAGGCAGGAGACGACGTGCAACTTGCTTCAAGAGATACTTGCGTTGAGAACCACGCAGCTTCATCGAGTCCGGTAACTGGGCAGCAAACTCGACCAACTTATGATCG
The DNA here is from genome assembly GCA_031372345.1 of Pirellula sp. Taxonomy (GTDB): domain Bacteria; phylum Planctomycetota; class Planctomycetia; order Pirellulales; family Pirellulaceae; genus JBKCUI01. Next base: position 23,276 of record JANMLD010000103.1, on the reverse strand, counting down.
AGCAAAGGGACGCGCGCTTCCAGCGAATTCGCCATCGTCAGTTTATCACCGCGAAGCAAGAGGTAATCGGGCAACCAAAGCTTGCTGTCGGCATATAGCATCCTGTCTAACGGCGAATGGGCATCGCAGTTTGCCAAGTGATTCGAGAATACAGAAGCAGCGCCTGCTCGAATCGATTGCACTTGACGGTCCAGCAATTGCCGCTTGGCGTCATCGCCAAACATTGGGAACCAATTCGCAAATCGGGTCGCTTCGTCGCGGAGGGTTAGCGCCCCGATCGCAATCTTGCCACGTCGCAATCCCGGCATCGTCGAGGATGCCGCACGCAACAATTTCGCAGCGCTGGTCGGCAATCGAGAAAACCACCTCGAATAGCGCTCGCCCGAGTAACGTGCGTAGCCCGCAAACAATTCATCGCCACCTTCGCCCGTTAAGACCATCTTGACATGTTGCCGCGCCAGCTTGGCAACCATATGCGTCGCAACCGTCGCTTGATCCGCAATCGGTTGGTCGAGATGCCAAAGCACATCTTCAGCATAACGTAAAAAATCATCGGAGGTGATTTTGAGTGTATGGTGCTCGCAACCAAATTTGTCGGCGACCTGCTGGGCGTATGGCAATTCATCTTGGATCCCCTCACCGCCAAAGCCCACTGAGAAGGTCTTGACCGGCGTACGCAGTTCTTCCGACATCAACGCTACAATCGTACTCGAGTCCACACCACCACTCAAAAAGGCTCCAAAGGGCACGTCGCTGCGCAGATGAAGCCTTACGGACTCACGCAGCAACTCCAGCAATTGATCCGCGTAGTCCTGCTCACTCAAAATACGTTCCGGTTTGGTAAACGAGATGTCCCAATAGCGCTGGATCTCGACGCGACCTTTTGCAATTCGCATAAAATGACCGGGTGGCAAAGAATGAATGCCGGTGAACAGAGTGCGTGGAGCTGGCACATACTTGAGCGACAGATACAAACTGAGCGCCTCCAGATCCATCGAAGGCTTTACGGCTGGATGCTCAAGAATCGATTTGATCTCCGATCCGAAGACGAAATCACCGTCGCATTGCGTGTAGTACAGCGGCTTGATGCCCATACGATCGCGAGCGATAAACAACTCACGGCGGACGTTATCCCAAATTGCAAAACCGAACATGCCTCGAAGATGATCGAGGCATGCTGCTCCGTACTCTTCGTATAGGTGAACTATGACTTCGGTGTCGCTATGGGTTTTGAGCTGATGTCCTCTCCCGATCAAATCGTTGCGCAGCTCGCGGTAATTATAAATCTCACCATTGAAAACAACGCCATAACGACCCGACTCGTCGAAAATCGGCTGCTGGCCATCCGCCAAATCAATAATGCTCAGCCGTCTCATCCCGATCGCCAATTCGCGATCGATGAGCCGTCCGGCTTCGTCAGGTCCGCGATGAAAAATGGATGCAAGCATCCGTTCGAGTCGTTCGGGCGGAACGCTTCGCGTAGAATCGAGACTGAGGATACCGGCAATTCCGCACATGATTAGTTGAAACTCATTTTGCTGTTGTACAAAGACGTCGAATGATCGTGGCCGTCTTTTGAACATTGTTGGGGGAAAAATACTTTTCCGCCAGCTCGCGATTCCGTTTCCCAAGTTCCTGTCGCAATTGCTCGGAAACCTGTACCTTACGAATCGCTTCAGCCAGTTGTTCTACGTTCTTTTCCTCGACCACAATCTGTTCGAGGAATTCCGGAATCCCAACATGTCGCGTCGAAATGACAGGCTTACCACACGCCATCGCTTCGATTATCACACTAGGGAAACCCTCGCCGACCCCGACATCGTCAAAGTGACAAGGCAAGCAGAAAACATCGCAAGCATGGTACATCGCCCGCAGTGCAGTGCCAGAGAGTTTTCCTAAAAACGCAACTTGAGATTCGATTTGACTTTCCTTGACGAACCCTCGAACATCCACCGAGTCCGACTCGGCACCTTCACCGCCGACGACCCAGACTTCGATATTCGGATCGTTCAATTGCTTGACCGCCTGGAACAGGACTTTGTGACCTTTGCGCTGAACGAAAAAACCGACGATCAAGATTACAAATTTCTTGGGTGTTGGTCGATAGTCATCGAGATCCATGGAGAGCGAGATGATGTCGATCTTTTCTTCCGGATAACCGAATAACTCATTGAGTTTCTTCCGATTGAAGTCCGAAATGGTGATCAATTGATCACAGGCAGCTAGCGATGCTTGGAACAAACCAGGATTTGGATTCTGATACAGTTCGTAAGCATGAATGGTGCAAAGCAGAGGTTTGTCGACCAACAGTTTCGCGAAATACCCAACAAAAAGTTTTCGGTCTCCAAACGTCGCGTAGATCGCATCGACATCTTGCATGCTCTTGGCAAAATAAGCGGCCAATAGGAAATCGACAATGGCTCGGTGCTTGATCGCAATCGACAAAGCCTTCAAGTATCGTCCTGGTGATCGCAAAAAAGCTCCCGGCTGGGCCAATAGGATACTCATCAGCGACCAGCGAATGACTCTCCAGTTCTCGCGAGGGGCATAGAGGCCCTGCCCAATTTTGGTCGGATAAATACTGATCTTGACGCCGGTTTGTTCCAAATGAGAAACATCGCGATAGATGAAATGCTCTAGTCCTCGTTTCATCGAAGCCACGATGCCGATATGAGGTTGTTGTTGGCTCACGCATTGACTCCAACCGGACGGGTTCGTGGTCGTTTGCGATCCGCAATCGCTTTGCGATAGACATCCATCGTGGCTTTGGCAACCACCTCCGGTGCACACTCACGCTTCAACTTGACCTGACCGGCTTGGCCCATGGCCGATCGTAGTTCTGGTGCCCTTAAAAGTTGAATGATCGCATCCGCCAACGCATCGGCATCTCTGGGTGGAACAAGCAAACCCGTTTTACCGTGGTCAACCATATCCGGAAGCCCGCCTGTGTGAGTTGCAATCACCGGCTTCTGATACGTGTAGGCGATCGGGATCACTCCGCTTTGGGACGCTTCGATGTAGGGAAGTACAACAATGCTCGACGAGGCGAACATTTCGGCTCGCGTTTCATCGCTGATCCAGTCATTGTGGACCACAAAGCGTTCGGGATGAACCATCATGCGGCGGTATTGATCAAAGTCATCTCCCTTGCCAGCAATCACAATTCGCACATTCGGAAATTCTGCCGAGACCTTGGGTTCAGCTCGAATCAAGTACTCCAGTCCTTTGTATTCCCAGATCCTACCGAAAAACAGAATCGTTTGACCGTCATCGCGATGCTCGGCGGTGGACGCCTCTTCGCCGATTGCAATATGTGGTATGAGGTGGATTTTCGACGGAGCAATATGAAGGTCATCGGTTACGGTACCGATAAGACTTTGGCCGTGTACGATCACATGATCCGCGCGTCGATAACCGAAATCCATGATCGACTGTGGAGTCAGCTTCGATTCTTTATCACCAACGTGCTGCCTTGCGTCATGAATCGTGACAACCAGTGGATACTTCCGAACGCGCGGCAGCGCGAGATTAAAGTACATATGACCGTGTTGGTAATGAACCACATCAGGCGCAAATTGCTTTAATGTCCCGAGCATCGATAGCACTGTTCGAAGCTGACGAATGGGCTGACGCATCCTCGGTTGCTGAAAGGGTTCGTATCGAACGCGAGAATCGAGCATAGCCAGATTTCCCGAGTCCTGACTCGATGGCATCATCAACAAAACATCGGCTTTCTTCACCATTTCGTTCACATGGCGAATGCAATACTCTCGGAAGTAATAGGAGACGAAAGCTATCCTCATGACACCCCAACACTCTCCGGCGTCTTGCGATCTGTAGGGCTTGGATTGTTCTGCTGGAGAGGTTGAGTGCTGGGTTGTTTCGCAAGTTCATGCAACACCATCCAGTCGATGGTTTGCTGGATTCCCTTATTAAGGTCGAATCGAGGCGAGTAGCCGAGCAATTGATGACTCTTTAGATCGCCATAGTTTGCCTTCCTAGAATAAAGGTCGTTGAGCTCACCGGTGCTAGGGGTAGAATCCAACTCGCCTTTCAATCGCTTCATTAGGCGGCTAGCGAATCCACCTCGCAAATAGATCTCCATCAATCGGTCCTCGAACTTCGCTTTGAAAAACGAGGTGACCGAACCGACAGCTCCCATGACTCGTGTGCGGAACTGTGACTTGGTCGATGAAATGCGTTGCAACGGAGGCAACTCCAACGCGTCGTTCAGCTTTTGGAAATACGCGTTCCAAGTCGGTCTATCGGGACCATTGACATTGAACGCTTCTCCCTGCGCTTGGTCCTTGACGAGCGACAAGAAGATGGCTTGCACTAAGTCGTCCACATAAACCAAGTTTGCGATCCCTTCGCCTAAGCCATCGAATAACCCCCATTTGCCCGATTGCAATCGCTTGGCAACATTCACCGACCACGAAGTGCCAAACGGACCGTAGATGAGTGAAGGCCTGAGAATCGTGGGTTTCAACCCGCGATCATGAAATTGTTGGCAGAGTTTTTCGGCAGCTAATTTCGAGTCTCCGTAGGAACCGGCGGTCGGTTTGGCGTCCGTCGATTCGGTGATGATTCCACCTTGGTCCGAACCATAGGCCTCTGCGGAGCTGAGATAAACAAATCTCTGAATGCGATGGCGCACGGCCGCTTCGAGCAGATTCCGCGTCCCTTCGACGATCGTCTCGCGATCATCCGTGTAGGCACAGTGCACAATCGCATCAACTCCCTTTACGGCAGCATCGACTTGCTCTGGATTCATAATGTCGCATAGAACCACTTCGACGGGATGGCAAGCGACTTGCGACGCGCGTGACCATTGGCGAATTGCAGCGACTGGCTTTGCGAATTCGGAAAGGGACATTGCTTCTACGACGCGAGCCCCAAGGAAGCCTGCCGCGCCAGTGACGAGAACGCGTAAAGGGTGTTCACTGGCCGGAGCAAGAGGAGTGCTTAGGTGCTTGTTCCAGTTCATTGGATAGCGTTTGGCCGCGTTCATGGCTTGTTCCAGCAGCTCGATCGTGGCCAAAGTGCTGCGGCCTGAGACAAAGGGTTCGGATTCACCGGTTACCACTTGAACTAGATTCGCAATCGTCGGTTTTGCAAAATCACAGTACGTCAGTCGATTGCTCGCGCACTTGTACCGCTTTTGGCGACCGTCCTTGAATTGAACGGTGAATTCGTCCCAATCTTCGGCCTCCGCCGAGATTGATCCTAGGCTGCCCGTAATCTGAAAGCCGTTCATCAACTTACCGAGCCGGCTGACTTTGATTTCAATTTCGCAACCTTGGTGTTCCAGGTTGACCGTGGCCATGGCTTCGGGCCCGCCGAAAGAATCGTTTTGCGAGCGCACCAAGGTGGGCTTCGCATCGAGCCAGTAGCACACCGAGTCGAGAAGATGGACGCCTGTGTCCGACCAAGCTCCTTTTGCTCCCAACTGAAAATGGTGAGGCGAGGCGGCTGGCCAGTTAAACTCTACGCCGTCATGGTACTTGATCGACTCGATCTTGCCCAAGGTTTCTGCTGCGATGAGCTCACGGATCTTTTGATAGGTAGGAAAGAACCTTCGGGTTTGATTGACCGCCAACTTGGCCCCCGATTTTTCGCCCGCTTCGACCAGATCACGTGCTTCGGAGATCGATTCGGTCAATGGCTTCTCGCACAGCACATGGATGCCTTGATCGAGAAACCATTTGGCTGCCGTGTAGTGAAGATGTGGCGGTGTAGCAACGATCACCGCGTCTACCTTGCCGACCAAATCGCGATAGTCTTTGACTGCATGAGCGGCCCGGAATTGCTGTTTCATCGCCGCCAATCGCGTCGGATTGGGATCGGCAAGGGCAATCAATGCGGCTGTTTGAGAGTGGGCAGCAAGCGCTGGTAAATGGTACAGTTCGGCAATCGCACCGCAGCCGATCACACCAATTCGTACCGGAGTATTTATCTTCTTATTCATGCAGGAGCTCGAGTTAGAAAGGTGCTTTTGAAAAAGCGAACATCGGACATGCGTACCGCTTGCACTAAGAACAGTAGAGCAACGTAAACTGCAGCCGCCACAACAATCACGATTGGCCAGGATGAGTCTCGAACAAGATAGACGGCAAGGCCCATGCCGGATGCCGCGATTAGGACCCTCGCCATGCTTGCAACGATGCCTGGCAGTTCACTCATCTTGGCAGAAAAGGCCAAGTAGCAAATCGTAGCGACAAGACCTCCGAGAATGCACCCGGCTGCAGCACCGATGGCACCAAATTGTCTTACGAGAAGATAGGTTGCAATCGAGTTCACGCTCAGGCTGATGGCTGCCACCACCATTGAACGATGTTGTTTTCCCTGCGCGAACAAAACGTGGCTCAAAAAAGGATTCAAGAACTCGAGCAACAACACCCAGATCAAGACTCGTAAAATCGGCCCCGCTTCGGCAAATTCCTCTTTGTATAAAATGGCGACAATTCGATCCGTCAGGACGGACACACCGATCACGGCCGGCAACGCAATCGCGCACATGACACGAACCGTATGCTGGAACAACCGGTGAAAGGAATCCTTGGAATCGATGTACATTCGCGACATGACGGGAAAAACGGCGGTCGTAAAACTCTTAGCAAACACGGACCCCAAACGCACAAATTTCCAGGCTGCGCTGTAAAGCCCAACGGCAACCTCGCCCGCCACCCACGAAAGCACTAGAACATCGAGATTGGTGTAAATAGTGGCCATCCAGTTTTCCGCAGCGAAGACACGCCAGCGATATAAAAATCGTCGCGTTGTTCTGGCGGAAAACTGGATCGAAGGAGATGCAATCTGCCGGAGGCTGAACCAATATGCAAACAACAATCCAGTGCGAGAGAAGACCATCACCCACATGAGCTCGACGATTCCATAACCGAGCCGGAGCACCAAGACGCTCAGCGCGATTCGCAACAAGCTTTCCACAGCCGTGCCAAATGTGACAAACTCAGCTCGCTCCCGTGAGACAAAGACCGCTTCCAACAGAACACAAATCGCAGCTGGAAATAGTCCGATGCAAGAAACACCGATCGCGCGCATCGTATCGTCCGAGTAGCGAAATCCGATCCCCAGCGGAATCATTACCAATGGAGCAAGGCAACACAGCACGAAAGCCATGATGATGGCTGACGTGAGTAAACTGCTCAAATGCCGGGGCCAACGCGCGACGTCACGCGTCAAAAGGATACCGATCGCGGTTGCCGTCAGACTAAGAAATAGCTCAAAGAAATGGGTTGCAATCGCAAGTTTGCCAAATCCCTCCACGCTCAGCAAATTGGCAGAATAGAGAACAAACGCGAAGCTCGCCACCATGCGAGTCATAGTTCCGGCCAAGAGCATCAAGGCGTTCTTCGAAGTACGCAACGTCTTGCTACGCGACATAGGACGCACTCTCCATTCGCATTCCACGATTCAGTGGCTTTGAGCCCGCGTGCTGGTGAATCGCGGCGGTTATCCCAAGCACTGTCCAGAGAGTTTCCACTTGCGGCCGAGAATTGAAGATGTCTACGAACATGTGAACCATGTGGCCTGCGATGGCAGCAGCGCAAGCAAGCCCCAATGGCGATAGCAGCCGATCGCGAGCCGCCCAAGCCGAAAGACCTTGCCGAAGTCCATTTCCTAGTACCAACAGAAAAGCCAATAACCCGAAAACTCCTGTCTCCACCCATACCAACAAGTATTTGCAGTGGATCGTGTAGTACCACTCTGAGCGAAACATTCCAGAATTCGCGACTGGCTCGCAGGCTATATGGCAATTGCCTGCTCCGTATCCAAAGATCGGGCGCTGACTAATCGTTTCCATGGCGATAAGCGAAAGGTGTTTTCGAGATTCCGCAGAGCCCTCGTCATCGCCCATGACTCGCTTTTGGACAATGGTCGCCAACGGAACTGCACCAACAATCGCCAAAATCAATGCAAAGACGATAGCCCACTTAGGCAACCAGCCGCGTAGGTGCATGCCCAGTCCGATAACGATGGTTCCAATGCCGACCGTTAGCACCGCACCGCGAGTCTGTGTCAAAAGCAATGCCAGTATCCCCGCAGCCATGGCACCAGCACTTAGGATCCACGTTCGCCGCGAGCGAACAGACAAATTGAGAGCCATGACGGGAAGCCAAAGTATCGCCAACAGGCTGCCCGCAACCACCGCAGAATGAAGTGAACCCGCGATTCTACCATCGGGCCAAACGGACAAAAGGACAGGCCCAAAACGATAGTCTTGACCAGCTGCGCCGCTGCCGAGCGATGCCAATCCGAAGATCAACAGACTCTGCATGGTCATGGTTGCCGCCAGCATCATGATACTGAAGACCAAATCTTCGTAGGTTCTTAAGCGGTTGGCTAAGTAAAAAAAGATCGCATACGCTTGCGCGAGCAGGAACAGATCGAACATCGCCAACAAAGGCACGCTTGCGGCAAAAACACTTATGGCAACCGTCGATAGGTAGAAGATCTGTGGAATTCCAATAAGGAATTTTTGCTGGCGGTTTTGGCGATGGACGGCAGAAGCGGCAAACCAAACGGCATACAGGTAAGCTAAGCAGATGGACGTAATGGAAACGTTGAATCCACCCACGGCACCTAGTTCGGCATCCTGTTGATGGAACATGAAATACTTGTCGAGCTGGATCGGGATCTCGAAAATCCCAAGCCCTAGGGCCAAACGTTCGTGCCACGAGAGATTCACGGCCGCGCAGCTTCGAACCACCTGGTATGTGGATCTATGCGGATAGACTGCCGATATGGATTGTGACACTTTGTTGCTTCGTCGAATTAGCCTGCGTTCGAAACCACCATGGAACCGAGATGCTAACGAAGCAATCCGCTGAGCCAGTTAGGCAAATACGTCCGAGACTTGTTAAGAATGATTCCGACCACGTCTGCGTTGCTGGCCTCTAGTTGTCGAATCAAGCGTTTCGCTTCCACCAAACCAGTCTTCTCCGATTCAATGACAACGATCACATGGTCGATATGCTGCGCAATCGCAAGGGTCTGATCTGGTCGACTGGCTGGAGGTAAATCGACGATGACCAATGCATTAGCTTCTCGCAATTCATTTAGGACTCGCATCACTTCAAGTGGTTCTGCTTCGAAACGACGATTGGACCTAGCTGACGATCCAGCAATCAAGCTGAGTGGCCGTTTCTTGAAGTGTTGGACGCAGTCCTCTTGATCCGCTTCACCAGAAACAAGTTCTGCAAAGCCAGGCGATCCGTTCAGGTCAAAGGCTGAAGAGACCGTCCTCTTGGTTAGATCGAAGTCGATCAAGGTGGTACGAAGTCCTGCATCCTCGCTACTAGCCAGGGCCAAACCTACCGCCACGGTACTCGCCCCACCACCCTCTTCCACCCCCAGGATCCCAATGGTCTTCCCCTGGTATTGATTGCCATGGATCATGGGACGCGACAGCAGTATCTCAGACAGTATCGAACGGCAGCTGACTCGGATATCTACAAGGTGCTGCGGGCGGGGGAAGCGACGCAACTTTGCAAGTCGAGCACTGAATGGAATTGTCGATAGCACAGGAAGTTCCAAATCCCTCTCAACATGCTCCGGTGTCCTGAAGGTCGTCGATGTCATTTCACGCATGAAAACCCAACCGACTCCTCCTAACAAACCCATCAAGCAGAACGCGGCCGCCAGGACTGGCTTCTTAGGACTGACTGGCCTTTCGACGAAACTTGCGGGCTGAAAAACACCGATGCTCGAAATGTGCTTGCCTCGAAGCTCGTCAATCACTCTCGCTTCTTCTTGTTTTTCTTGAAGCAATCGTAGACTGGATTCCGAGACGGCTATTTCCCGATCGAGCTGTCCAAGCATGACTTCAAAGTCTAAGAGTTCTCGGATTTCCTGCTGTTTGGTTTTGCGTTGCGATTCCGTTTCGGCAATTAGAGACTCTAAGCCTGCAACTGCGGTCTTCGTTCGCTGCAAGTCTTCTTCAATCCTAAGCCGAACGGGATTCAGCGTTGTGCTATGATCCTCGCGCTCACTTTCAAGCTTACTGAGAATCAGCTTGGCGCCGGTTAGTTGTTCGCGAACTTGGCCCAAGCGTGCATGGGAGGGTGTGTATTGCGATGCAAGCCGCGATTCTTCCATTTCCAACTCATACAATTTGTTGCGCATCAAGCTCCACGTCTGGTCGCCTTGTTTTTGTTTGGTCGCAACGATCTCCAATTCCGCAGACGCGACTTTTCCTTCCAAATCGCTGATTTCAGCCATCGATTGTTGGAGCGAACTCTGTGCGGCAAGCAAACTTTTTTCAAGCGATCCTAGCTGCGATCCAAGCGTTTCATGTTGAGCCGCGACCGAAGAGATTTTTCTTTCTTTCAGTAGACCGCTTCGTTTCATCAACATGTCACTCAACTTATGTTCCGCTTCCTTGGCTTGCTCTTCGAAAAAGGAGAGAGACCCTACGGTAGCTGAGACCTTGACGTGTTCCTCGAGGAATTCATCCGTCAGGGTGCGAGCGATCGCCTGAGCCATCTCAGGGGACTTTGAATCGGCTCGAATTGTAAGCACCGTCGATTTCTTGGGCGCGTAGATGGCGATCGTTTTTTGGAGTTTCTGCACAGCCAATTCTTGATCGCTGACCTTGTCTCGAATCCCAGTCGCTGTGTAGGCAAAATCGACAACGTTGGAAACTTGTTTCGAAAGCCACTGGGAAATAGAAGACTTGCCTGAGCTAACTGTTGTTTCTGTCGATGGCAGGCTACCGCTAATGACCGATTCAACCCCAAGCTTGCCCACGACCAATTCTGCAAGCTGACGACTCGAAAGGATTTCCAAGGCCGAATTGACCTCTTCTTCTTGAGTTTTTTGCATTAGAAGCGTTTGACTCGTTGTGGCTGTTGGGTCCAACGCGATTGTCTCACGCCCGACACGCAACATCAATTTCGCTTCGGACATGTAACTCCGAGGCCATGCAAGCAATGCTACCCAAGCCAACAGGAAGGAGGCCAACAGGGTTGAGATGAGGAGCCATCGATGGACAAAGAGAATCTCAATATACGAAGCCAAACTTGCAATTCGTCCCATATGTTCCGAGTCGCGGAGATTGGTCCGTGTGGGAGCACGCGTCGACCGATCATTCGAATCGCGTGCAAGTTCATGAGCCAATTGCAAATCTGCTCGACGGCGTGAAGCAGAAATTTCGGTTTGGACTTCTAGCCCGCCTTCGGGGGTCGATTCGGAATCAATCATGTTCGCGAAACCTCGTGCATACTGAAGGATCGAATCGAATCGCCGATTCGCGAAACGTGTTGCCTAGTCATTTCTGGATACATGGGCAGCGATACTATTTCATCAGCAAATTGAGTACAAATCGGCAGATCCAAAGGAAAAGTCTTCGACCCCAGGAACGGTTGTGCAGTATGGAGCGGATTCGGATAGTGGATGCCGCATGAAATGTTGTTTTGAGCTAAGTGACTAATCAGGTGATCGCGTTGTGGATGACGCACCACGTACAAATGATAGACGTGGCGAACGCTGTCCCTTTCCTGCGGGAGAATCAAGTCCGTATCCGCCAGTTCTTCTTGATACCATTTGGCAACCTGTCGTCTTTGTTCCGTCCAATTTTCGATGTGCTTCATCTTCGTCAATAAGACGCAAGCCTGAAGCGTATCGAGGCGACAGTTGTATCCCAACATGTCGTGCCTATTCTTGATCCGTTGCCCATAGTTCCGAAGTAACCGGAGCTTTTCGGCTAGCTTGGGGTCGCGCGTCGTGTTGGCCCCTCCATCACCGAAGGCTCCGAGATTCTTGCCGGGATAAAAACTGAAGCAGCCTATGTCGCTGAATGAGCCGCAACGTTGGCTATCGATTTCAGCGCCGTGCGATTGCGCGCAGTCTTCGACGATACGCAATCCGTGTCGATCTGCGATCTCACGAATTTCCAGCATTCTCGCAGGTTGCCCAAAGAGATGGACAGGAATAATTGCCTTGGTTCGTTTCGTAATGGCTTCTTCTATTAGGTTCACGTCGATATTGAAGTCGGTGGGGTCGATATCCACAAAAACCGCAGTAGCTCCTGTATATGCAATCGCGAACGCGGTCGCGACGTAGGAGTTACCGACCGTAATCACCTCGTCTCCATCGCCAATGTCTAGGGCCCTCAATGCCAAATGAAGAGCGTCTGTGCCGTTGGCAACTCCGACGCAATGTGGGACTTGGCAATACTCTGAGAACTGTGTCTCAAACTGCTCAACTTCTTCGCCCAAGATGTAGCGCCCCGCGTCGATGACAGCGGACATGCGCGACAAGACTTCATCCCGAATCGCACGTGACTGGGTTGCAAGATCGACAAGAGGAATGGAACTTGAGTTGGAATGCATTGCTAGAACCTAAATTTTCCGAAAGGAAAGAAAAACGAGTCCTAAGGAAAGGCTGGACGTAAAGACTAAAGAGAATGGTCAAGTACCAGCTAGTCAATAGTAATCAGTTGGTCCGGATTCCCATGGCGGGGGCACAAAACTTCGAATTTGGCCATTCGATTTGCCCCTGTTTCTCCGCAAAACCCGCACAAACCTACGTCGAAGGCCTCTGCCAACGGCTGGCCACAGGTGCATACGACCCCCGATTGACGTGCTGGAGATCCCAACATCAAGGCAAAAGCAGGCACGTCCCGAGTGACCACGGCACCAGCCCCAATCACACAATAGGGGCCAAGTTCAATCCCCGGGCAAATCGTCGCAGCCGCACCGATGGAGCAGCCCTTTCGAACGATTGTGGTAGCTAACCAATTAGCTCGCGAAGAGTATCTCGCATGAGCCTCCGCCATTCGAGGGGACCGAGGGTACCGATCATTGGTAAACGTCACTCGGGGGCCAATGAACGCGTCGTCCTCGATCGTGACCCCCTCCCAAATACAAACCTGATTCTTGACGGTAACGTTGTTCCCAATCGTTGCTCCGCTTTCCACAAATGTGTGGTCACCGATGTTGACATTGCAGCCAATCTTTGCACCTTGCATGACATGCGCGAACGCCCAAATGCACGTTCCGCTTCCGATTTGATCTGTTTCAACGAGCGCTTGTGGGTGAATCTTCATGCTTTAGTGTAGCACGGCTCTCCGAGCCGTTAACGCGCTGCGTTTCAACGAGCGCCTCTGGGTGAATCTTCATGTGATGCAAGATTTCAAAGTGAAATCGATTTCAGCGAACGCTTTTCGCCCGGGTCTTGCGTTTGGGGAGTTTGGGTTTGGGGAGTTTGAGCGACGCCAATTCGACGGGCTGACCGTTGTTTAACAAGCTTTGATGGGCAGCTTCTAGCACTTCCACTACCGCCAAACCGTTTTCGCCTCCAGTCAGCGGTGGCGTTTCCTCTCGAATGCAACGTACAAAATCGGCGCATTCGGCTTTCAATGGCTCTCGTTCTTTGACGAATGGGCAATAGCTCCCCCCATATCGGTACGCGATTTGGAAGTCGGCATAATCACCAGAATTCGGTGGCGCCTCGATGCCTTTGTCATAGATCTTGATTTTCTCGTGTTCCAAGTCATCGTAGACCGCCATCTTTCTGTCACCCACAACCGTTAGCACACGCTCTTTTCGTGGGTCAAGCCAGCTTACGTGAATCATTCCCATGGCCCGATCACCAAAACTCATCGAAAGATTGCAAACGTCGTGAATGCCAGGCTTGAGCAGATCGATACCTGTACAACTGACACGATCCGGTTGTGCACCCAACAGGTACATCATCATAGAAATATCATGTGGAGCCAGATCATATAATGCGCTCACGTCTTTCCGGACCGGTCCCAAATTCAACCGACGACTGCTGATGTAATTGATATTTCCTAACTCACCTGCATCCACAATCGTCTTCAAGGTCTGGACAGGAGATGAGTGAAGAAAAACGTGCCCAACAAAAAGAGTGCAGTTGTTTTGTTCGGCTAATTGGATCAGGGCTTTGCATTGCTCAGAGGTCTTCGCCAGCGGCTTCTCGATGAAGACGTGAATTCCTTTCGACAGTGCTTTGGCTGCAAGCTCGTAGTGGGTGTTGGTTGGCGTTGCAATGACGAGTGCATCTACGATATTTCGCGCCAGCAAAGCGTCGTAGTCTTCGATGGGATATACGCCCGGGTAGCGATCCTTGATGCGAAACAACTGGTCGTAGCTTTGGTCGCAGACCGCCGTTACTTTGCAATCGCTCAATTCCGAAAAGCAACGAACGAGGTTCGGTCCCCAATATCCCAGTCCTACTATACCGATGCGAATCATGATGAAAATTTCTCTAAAAAATTATATTTCAAAACGTCAGTCGATCCTTGGCGAAAAACTTACTTATTGCCTTTGTTAAGAATTAACTTGACGGTCTTAACCAGAATCCACATGTCCAACCAAATCGATCTGCGTTCAATGTAGCGAATATCCAGCTCAACCATTTGGCGAAACGTCAACCGATTCTTACCACTCACTTGCCACAATCCGGTGATACCGGGCGTAACCTCGAACCGTCTCAATTGCCACTCCGGATAATCTTGCCAGTCAAGCACATCGGGGCGAGGTCCAATCAGACTCATCTCTCCGCGAATCACATTTATCAATTGAGGCAACTCGTCCAAAGAAGAACTTCGCAAAAATCCTCCCCATGGAATCAATCGCGAACTCAAATCAGGTTTTGCCGCGACAGCATCGCTGTTAGCTAGTTCAGCAACAAACTGCCTATGCTCCTGCGTGACGTCGTTCGAATTTGCTTGGTGCAACGTCCGAAACTTGTAAATCACAAAGTACTTCCCCATTTCGCCCAAGCGTTTTTGAGAAAAGATCACTGGCCCTGGGGAAACACACCGGATGAAGACCCCGATCAACGCTAGAAATGGCATCAAAACAACCAACAACAAACTTGCAGCGATAACGTCACACAATCGCTTCCACCACGGCATTGGGCGATGCCGCAATCTCGACAGTGCAAAGGTTCGCAAGTCCGACTCACTTGGACCAATCGACGCGCACGAACGTTCCGTAATTAGTTCATTGACCTCGGATGGAGAGATCAAGTCGACCGGCATGACTGGAACCGTAGCCTGAAGCACTTTAAAACCTTTTCGTGGGCGTCTGCATTGAACTTGGAACTTTTTGGACGGAGCTCAAGCGAGTGGCCATTCTAATCGCATATGAAAATTTTTCCAAGAAGAATTGAAAACTCATCGGACTTCAAACGAACGCAAAGCGCGATAGAATATTCCGCGTTATTTGCTGCGATTGCGGGTTGACCACATTCGAATGGCTCCAGCCAGCGAATAAGTCGTCCAACCCCCACGCCCATTGCATACTTCCGGTCGCGAAAACATTAGCTCCGCTGGAATGTTGATAAATGGTCATATTCGAATTCCCCTGAGTGTCGGGATTGTTCACCGGAGTCGCCGCCAAAATAACGGTGTCGGATGGCCCAATTCCAAACCTGGAGTCGGCTTCGTAGCCAACCAATCCCGGCAGTTTGTCGCCATCACGTAGGCCCGTCCCCGCAAACGCCCAGTGGTTCGTGTTCGTAACAACCATGTCCGCATTCACCGGATAGTGCTCAAATTGGACGCCGATCAAGGACTCCTCCGGAAGACTAATGATCTCATCCCGAAATCGTACCGTCGTCTGTATGGCGGTGCTCGCATTACGACTGAAAGGATCCAATGCTTGGTCCTTGTAGCAGGTCATCGTTCGGTTGGCTTTTCCGTCGCTTCCTTTTTCCAAGCGAATTTGCCAATAGGCGGTGTTCGCGCCGAGAAACCCTAAATGCCTTCCCGTGTTGCGCTCGTACTCCACATTGAATCGCATATCAAGGGTCCAGTATTCATCGTGCCCTACGGACAAGAATGAATTCGCACGATAAAACACATTTGGGTTTTGGTGCGTATCAATATTGGTGCAGTAGGTAACGTCATACCCTTCGCGTTCCATGAATCGCAACGTATTTAATTCCCAGCCGGACCAATCATTAACAATATCGCCCGAACCGTAAGCATTGTAAGGACGATTGAAGGAGACTTTGTAGGCGCGTTTGCCATTGGTGCTGTTGTGTTCGTACAACGACTTGCCGCCCCAATTGTTATACGCTTGACACGTCGTCACGCTGGATTGAAACAGATGCACCGCAACCCGTGTGTCGTCTCGAACCACAAATGGAATGTGCGAAGTGACTCCGCTGCTGGTGGTAAGCTTGGCAATGTACATGCCTGTCGTCCAAGCACTTGCTCCGGTGGGAATCGTGACGGAATACGGTGTTTTCCATTTGCATTCGCAAAGACCGGTAGTCGAGTCCACCGCTGGAATGGCTTGTTTGATTCCTGTTTGCGTAGCAGACTTGATCAACCGACCACCCGCCCCGCCGTACCAGCCCAAACGATAAATGTCGATGGTGTAGGTTTTCGACGCTGTATTGACGTAAAAACGAATCGTTCCGCCTGGTGCGACACTCGTTAAGTCCGCATACCCTTCGATCTCGCGATTCTGGGCCTGGTTATTTGGAAACCAGTTGCTCGTTCCCGGCTTGGCGTTTTCGATCACAATCGGGTTGGCTGCTGCCGCTGCCTCTGCGTTCCCACCGATCGCTAGTCCAGCTAACGACGCCCCAGCCACCCCCAAAAACTCCTTGCGATTGATCCGTCTCGACATTTCAATTCTCTCGTGTTGTGGTATCTCAGTAGAAGACGAGGTCGCAAAATCAGAAAAGCGTTTCACCCGTCCTAGTGCGTTTGCACGCAAAGTCATCGTATTCGTAACAAATTACAATTGCAACGCTTAGCTAGCGATTCATCCGATAAGAACGGCTAATTGTAGCGAACACGCGGATTTGACCCTCCGATCCAATTGTTCGGCGGTCATTCGATCAGTTCTGAGATCGGTTTTCCGTGATCCACGATCGGTGTTGGACGGCCATTAAAATCCTTAATTAGCGTGTTAGCAGCGTCGATTCCAAGATGGTGGTAAATCGTTGCTAGAAAATCACCTGCCGAACAAGTCCGTTCGATTGTGTCCTCGCCCCGTTTGTCGGTGGCTCCGATGAAGCGACCGGTCTGGATTCCACCGCCGGCCCAAATGTTGGAAAAAGCCCGAGGCCAATGGTCCCGGCCAGGTTGTTGAGTCCCCGCGGGTGCACTCGCGTTGCCTTCGCCTGTGCTGGCCGCGTACTCAATTTTCGGCGTACGACCAAACTCACCAGTCACCACCACCAGCACGCGTTTGTCGAGCCCTCGTTCATAGATGTCTTCGATCAAAGCCGAGACAGCTTGGTCATATGCTCGTGCGCGGAATCGCATCGCGTCGAAGACATGGTGATTGACGGCATGATCATCCCAGTTGCTGACGCGGCCACACAGAGGACCGCTGAGACTCGTCGTAAGCACTTCTACGCCAGCCTCAACCAAACGGCGAGCCATCAACAGTTGCTGGCCCCATGCATTGCGTCCGTATCGGTCTCGCGTGCGATCATCCTCTTTGGTCAAATCAAAGGCCTCTCGCGTTTTCGGATGGGTCAACAGCGTCATGGCCTGTGCCTCGAATTGATCCAAAGCCCCCAACTCACCCTGCCGATCGAAGGCGCGTTCCAGCGTATCAAGACGCTGTCGCAAGGATGATCGACGATCCAGTCGACGAATTTCGTTTTGATCGGATAAGCCAATGTTCGGCACCGAGAAGGTCGGCAAATTGGGGTCACCACTCACGGTAAAGGGTGAGTAAGCGTCCCCTAAGTAGGCTGGCCCGTTGTACTCCAATGGCGGATTGATGCCAGCGTAGAGTGGCAACGGATTCGATCGCGGACCCGCCTGCGAACGCAGGTAGTTGGTAACCGTCATCCAGTCCGGAAACTTGGGTTTAGGTTTGTCGCGCGTGTCGGGATCGCCCGAGAGCATCTGCATCGAACCAGCAGGATGCCCGGCCGCGGTTTGACGCATCGATCTCAACACCGTGAGCTTGTCCGCGATACGTGCTTGCATTGGCAGCAGTTCTGTGAATCGCAAGCCTGGAACTTTGGTTGGGATCGTCGAGAAAGGTCCACGATATTCGCTGCTAGCCTCGGGTTTGGGATCGTACGTATCGAGATGCGAACATCCGCCTGGCTTCCAAACCATGATCACAGCTGTCTTCTCGCGCTGCGGTTGCGCATCGGCTTCAAGTCCCTTGGCATAAGCTGTTTGGAGTTTTAGCAGCGCAGGTAGACTTAGGCTTGCGAATCCAGCCAGTCCCATCCGAATAAAACCTCGCCGTCCATTCGTACCAAAGGGAGTTGGGCCTGCACAAGGGACAACGGAGGATGCAAGAAAGGGATCGCTCATTTTGGCTCCGCTGGTTTGACGCGAATGGCTATCGGTTCGGACATGACTATGTCCACGGTATCTTTTGGAACAGGTTTATCTTTGGCTGTCGTTTCACCACTTTGGTATTTCGCAACCGCGCTTCCGTAGAACGCAATAAGATAATCGCCCGGGGAGGTCTTCAACGCGGTCAAATCCAATGTCACTTCCGAACCGTCAGATGCCAGGGACACATCGAAACGGGGAACTTGTTCAAAGCCTGCCCCGGATGTTTTCAATTGCAAAACCGACCCTGAGAACTCGCATCGGCGTGTATGCTGCAATGGAATACTGAGCTTCTGGCCAGCTGTCGCCTCCCATATTCTTTTCTCTTTTGCAGCGATCGAAATCGGCGCAAATTCAGCTCTCGTCACGGAAATAGGTAAACCGATGCTCAGCCGAGGACGCGGGATTTCGCCCCAAGAGTCCAGGATAGGCCAAGCCATGGTTGCCATTTGTACAGGTCGCTTGACTTCGCCACCATTTACCAGCGACTTGCCGAAAAAGGTAACGTTCGCGAAGCCTTTTGGGGCATCTTCATGTGCCGTAATTAGCATGATCCCACGAGTCTTACCCGCAGGGATCTTCAACCCCTGAGCGGTCACACCGTCCGGTAAGCCTTCCATCACCAACTCAATATCGCCGTCGAAACCATCGCGTCGTACCGCTACAACCTCAGTGGCCACTGTGATTCCATTGCGAAGTGCAAGCGGTTTGGAAACGGCATTGCGATCGCCATTACGAAGCTCCATATGAAGCCCCCAGCCAGCCAACGCGAAGTCGGGAGCCGCTTTTCGAAGAATCAAACGGTAGATGTTCCTCGCATCATTTCGAGTGCCGCCAAATAAATCCGATATCTGGAGCCGATGCACTCCGTTTTCTTTAATTTCAAGTTTGCCAATGATATCAAGCGAGCCGCCATCGTACGGCGGACCATCGTAAGCATAACCGTTGCTCGATGGTTTCATCGGACTAGCGATGTCGCTGAACTCCGCCACATCCGTTAGTTTTTCTTGCGTCCCATCGAAACCAACGTGCTGAACAATCACCGACGGATCGGTCGGTCGCCCCAATCGCTCGGATGCAACCTCCACCCACCAAACATCCCCCTTGGTCCCCGTGAACTCAAATGTGTCGACATCGGCTGCGGGATAGAAGCTTCCTGAGATGTCGCTGGGAAGCGAAATCTTTTGCGACTGAGCATGCAAATTATTCGGCTCCACTTCCGTCACGATAGAACTTGTCGAAAGCCCCTCGGGCGGCCACGAAAAAGAACTGACCGTTTCGGTCGTAGGGAACGAAGGGACGGGGCCGCCCAAAGCCAGTTCTAGAAGTGTCAATCGATAAAAATAGGCAGGCCCGCCTTTAAAAGTAAGGTCGTGTATTTTTAGAACATGCTTGCCGTCGTTGGTCGGTGTGAAGTCGAGCGTGCCGCCCCGACGTTCGACGACCAGATCACGACCCTCTGAATCTGCAATAATCAAGACAGCGTCTAGCTTGGAGTCAATCCCGCGAGACGAGCAGTTCACTATGTAACGATGCCCCTTTTGAGCATCGAAGCAATAGTGGTCGATGGACTTGTCGGTCATGACGGCGTTGCAAATGGAATTTACCTTCAAGTCCATCGCTTTGGCCAAAATCGTGTTGGGGGTTGCTTGCGAAACTTCCGGGAACGTTCCTACTGAAAAAACACGTGAGGACGAAATACCCAGCCTCGTCATTACTCTTGCTTCGTGAATTCCCGCGGGCGCATCGGCGGCTATGTTCACAAGATACTTGTAAGCCTCAACCTGACCATTGGCGTCGAGTTTTCGAGTGGCAATGAGGCTGGGATGCGTGAATAGCAATTCGCCGGCACCGTCGATGCTCTCCCCGGTAATTGCAATCTGCACTTGAGTGCCTACGGTTCCGCCCATCGGCATGGTAGTCAGCAATCGCGGCAGAGGTAGCCCGACGCTTTGAGCCGTCGCCCAAGTGGGCATAGCAATCGTGAATGCGCAGAAGGCTACGAAGACACTCAGCGATCGACGGCATGACTCCTCTATTGAGATCGTCCGGTCTATTTCGCAGGGTTTTTTAAAGTAAGTCAACCTCCCGCGTCGGGAGGGTCGGAGTCGGCACTTCACACTCCCCTCGCTTTGCTCGACCCTCCCGGAAGCAGGGTTACTAAACCGGACGATCTCTATCGCTGGGCCAATGTCCCTGACACTTCCACTTCGCGGGTTCAACAAGTTGCTATTCATGCTCAATAACCCATAAGCCTAATGGTTAAACAAAAACTCTTTGGTATTGATCAAGGCCCAGATCAAGTCTTGAAGACTTTCCTGGTTGGCTTTCTGCAAATCGACGGGCTTTCCGGATTCGTCCGTTCTAGATTCAACTAGAAAGTCGACGCCGGATTTCAATTCGTCCTTTCGTGGTTCACGGGAAAATGCGACCGAATACAACTCGCGAATCTTCTCTTCAACGGGTTTATCGGACTTCGCAAGACGATCCGCTCGACCGTTGCTTGTTCCCAGCTTGGCCTTCATGTCCTTGGCATTGATCAAGTGCAGGCTTTGTGCGAGGCTGGAGGATTGAACCCGTTCGCATTCGCAAACACTTTCATTTTCTGGCCTCCCAAAGACTTTTAAAAACGCCGACCCATTGTTGTAACTGTTGTCCGGCAATGCGATTGCCCGCGTGCCGCTCGGAAGGTTCGGAAACTCCGTCCTCGAACCAGTTAAATCATCGATCGCATCCAAAAACACTTCGGCTTGTAGTCGCCGAGGATAGTAGCGTGAGTAGTTCTGCTGATCGGCAATGTTGTATTGGTTGGGGTTGGAACTCAATTGATAAGCGTTCGAGCCAGTTATTACTTTGACCAAACTTTTCAAGTCAAAACCACTCGCGATAAAATGGTGTTCTAAGGCTGCGAGCAGTTCCGGATTGGAGGGTGGATTGGTTTCGCGGATATCGTCCTCTGGTTCCACCAAGCCTCGTCGCAAGAAGTGTTTCCAATAGCGATTGACGACCGCCTTGGCGAAAAACGGATTGCTCGGCGAACTCATCCAATCGGCCAGCTTAAGTCGAGGGTCTTCATCGGGCGCAATGGCTGGAATCACATCGCCTAGGGCCGCTGGTTTCAACGATTGGCCTGATTTGATGTTCGTTGCAACAGCCATCCCGCGCTTATGAAAGATCATGTCTTCGCCGCGCGTGGCGGTAGGCTTACGTCCGACTTGCGTGAAGAAAGCTGAAAAACTGTAGTAATCGTCCTGGCTCCAGCGTTCAAACGGATGATGGTGGCACTGAGCGCATTGCATCCTGACACCGAGAAAGAGCTGAGCCACATCTTCGACTTGTTGCTTGGGCTCCTTCACTCGCTTGTACCAAACCACGGGCGGATTGGCGATGACGGTTCCGGTTGCAGCCAATAGTTCGCGAACCATTTGGTCGTAAGGTTTGTTAGCAAGTAGACTGTCTCGCACCCAGGCGTGGAATGCGAAGTTGGAGGTAATATCGCTCGCGTCATCGCGTCGATTTTTCAACATGGCCGTCCACTTGTTGGCAAAATAATCGGCATACTCGGTGCTCCGGAGTAGCGTGTCGATCACTTGCTCGCGTTTGTTGTCTTCTTGGCTCGCAAAAAAGTCCGTTCTCTCATCGTCCGTTGGTAATCGGCCAGCGATGTCGAGGGACACTCGACGCAAAAAAGTCGCATCATCGCAAACTGGGGACGACGGGATTCCGAGCTCTTTCAAATTCGCAAAGACTGCGTCATCGACAAAATTCTTAGAGGGTAGCAATCCATCCGTTACCGCACCAAGGGGCACAGCCGCATTGAATACCGAGACCTTGCTTTGATAGCGAACCATGACGGCAACCTTGCCAGGCAGATCATGAATCGATACAAGCCCCTTCGCAGAAACGTCGGCCATGGCACTGTCGTTGGATTCGAACAAGGCTGTGCTAGTGACATCTCGTTGCCGCTTGTCTGAGTAGCTCGCGATCACCTTCAGTTGCTGTTGCGAGCCTGACTTGACCGATGCGCGATTCGGCTGGACTTCGACTGAAACCAACTGAGGAGCCGTCTCGGCATCATAGCCTGCCCCTTGTCGGATCCAGTTCAGAAGGATCGAGTATTCCTGGGACGGATTTTCAATACGTGCGCCCCCTCCATGCGGTATTCTGGCAGTCGACTTCAAAAGCAACAGGCTGCTTTCCGGATCGGCAAGCGATATCCTTCGGCCACGGCTATCCTTGACCAAGTATTCAAAATCTTCCTTCGGCTCAAATCCCAGCAACGACAGCCGGAAGCCATTTTGACCATTTCCGGCTTTGGCGTGGCAAAGACCAGCGTTGCAGCCCGCTTTGGTCAAGAGTGGGACAACATCGTTTACAAAGCTAACAGGCGTTGGATTGTCTTGGCCTAGAACAGATATGCACGCTACAGTCGAAAATACCCCAATCGCCATGATTGCCAACATGAAGTCGCGCAGCCTGCAGCGATGCCTTTCATGTGATTTAAAGCCAGCCATGCCGTTGTCGTTTCAGGCCAGAGGGAGGGATGCGACCTTGGATTATGGTCACTTGGGGGGTGGGAGTTCGACAGGTCGAACCCTTTCATAATAGGTCAAATGCCTGCCCTCCGTCAATCCTTTTGCGGTGCACCTCTTTCTTCGCGGTGGAAAGCAAAGGTTCAAGGTTCAGTTTCTGCAACTTCTCCCAGTTGCTCAATGCCAGCCTGGAATGCCCCCGAGTTCCACTCGGGGGATGTTTACCATGACTCTAGTAGAACAGTTGGTCAGAATCCATCGCGTTTCGGGCTCATTAAATTTTCCCACCAACAAATTTTCCTACTTGTAGCCACCAATTACCGCCCCGCTGGGATGATCCACCGCGGTAGCGGACAACGCGAGCCATGATCGCCATCACCCGTCAATGTTGTCTGTCTCCATTTGTTGATCAAGCGACGAGATTAAGC
>JANMLD010000093.1:0-21555 GCA_031372345.1 Pirellula sp. | reverse complement strand
TGACCATCCGCCGGCTTCGCAACACGAGTTCTGCTATCAATACCAATACACCTAAAAATGCCAAGGCATCCAGCGGGAAAAAACGCGGGGCGCTTCGTCGTTATTTGCTCGAGTCCTTGGAACCCCGTCAGTTGCTCGCGGCCGGTCCGCAGTTGATTGGTGTTCAGCCTAACAACAGCGACTTGATCGAGAACGGGGTGATTCGCAATATCGCGCCGCGCGAGTTGACCTTTCGCTTCGACGATTCTCAGGTGATCGACGCGGCGACGGTGGGCGGCATTCGCGTGACGCGAGCGGGGCTTGACGGATCGTTCACGCTGCCGAGCGTAAGCTCGGATTTCGGATCGAATGGAAGGGTAGACATTCTGCTCTCGAGTCGCAACGCAGCTGACCAGTTGACAATCAATGTCTTGCGAAGTGATTTGGGGCCATCGGGCGACCCGACGTTTGCGCTCAGCGGCGTCAACGTCACCATCACGTTGAATTCGAATCCTAGCGCGGTTCCTACCGTTGCCATTCCAGACCTTGGAACAGCGCAGCGACTTGTTAATCTGATCAATGCTTCGGCGGTGGTTTCACCTCGACTTTCAGCCAAAATCAACGGTGGATTAGCGACGGCACGATTGGGGAGCGTTGATCCAGCCAGTTATAGTCCGATCCGGTTGAAGTCGAACAATGATGTGATTATTCAGCCAGGTGCCGTCGTGATTGGCGACCGACCTAATGAAAATGAAGTCACTTTGCGTTTTGCCGAGAATCTGCCGGACGATGTGTATCGGCTGGAAGTTTTTGGATTTGATGATGCGGGCAGAGGGATTCGGGGTCTTCGCAATACGAACGGCGATTTGTTTGTTCCATCCAATGCAAACACACGCCAAGATACGATTGACTTCCGATTGGACTTGGGCTCGAAGGTGACGGCCGTCATTCCGCAACCTGTGGTGAGGCTAGCGGACGGTTCGATCGAACAGCAGCGCAACACAATCGTCGTGTACTTTGATAACGACAAGCTTCTAGTTGAAAACGGGGCTGATGGAAAGCCTACGGCTCGCAGCGTGGAAAACCCTTCCTTCTACCAATTGATTTACACTGCGGATACGGTACGCAACACGGATGATTTGCCAGCGTTCTTTCCAGCGACGGTTTCCTACAACGCATCTGCGAATACCGCAACCTTGCGCTTTGATACCGACATCGATTCATTGCCAGGTCCATTCTTGCCGTCGAGTACCTTCCGATTGCGAATCGGCACGCGAGAGACAGCCCCGATGTCGCCTGTCCGAACGGACGCATCTGCTACAGCCATATCGGATTTGAATACGAATGGCAAAGCAAAAGTTCGGTTCACCTCGAAGACTTTGGGGGAATCTGGAGCGGGTGTGACGGTTTCGTTTGTTAGCGGCCCTCCATCGCCGAACCCGACGGTGACGGTAAATGGCAATGCGATTACCGTGAATATTGGCAGCGCCACAGCGACCGCGCCTAACACCGTAACGACCGTCAATCAAATCATCGTCGCGTTGGAAACAAATCCAGCGTCGTCGGCTTTGATCAAGACGATTTTGGAGCCAGGTAGTGACGGCAACCAAGTGATTGGCAATCGCCCGATCAACTATTCGCCGGTCACTTTGTACGGTCTCGGAAGCACGTTCGATACTGCCACCAATTTGGGCACGATTGGCTCGGCAAGTGTTGCTCAGACTAGTCTACTGTTGAGTTCCGCCATCGACCCAGAGGTCAATGTATTGGATTCCATCGGTGCTTCGAACGATCCGGCCCAGCGTATCGTGGGCGAAACCTTCGAGAACCATATCAATCCTGCGTTTGGCGGAGACAATTTCCCTGGCATTCGGACGATTTACTACAACTTCCAGTCGACCTACGGTACGGACGCGGGTGTGCCTGTTTCGAATGCAATTACGGAAAAGCAAAAGTTGCGAATTCGTGAAGCATTCGCGTTGTGGTCCAACCAATTGGGGGTTCAGTTCGTTGAAACCGCCAATAGCGGTTTGACCATGGCGTTAGGCACGACTAATGCTCTAACCTTGGGTCAGTTGCGAGTCGAAACAGTGGGGGCTTGGGGAGTTCGTATTGACCCGACTTACCAAAACAGCTTGGCTGTGTTTTCGGCGAACAACGTTTGGAATGATAACTATGGGGAAAATCTAACTCGAGCTGCCGCCACGAGTATTGGTTTTATGCTCGGCCTGTCGCGTGCCGCCAATCTGGACCCATCTGAACTGCTCAATCTCGATTCGGGTTTCCTCAATTTCCAAACTACCACCGATCGCAATTTCGAACCGATATTCCCGGGCAATCAGGATATTATTCATGGTCAGTATTTGCACCGCACGGAAGGTAGCGATATCGACCTGTATAAGTTTGATGTCGACTTTGGAGCAAACGGTCAATCACGAGAGGGTGTTCTTGTCGCCGAAACGCTAGCCGAACGACAAGCGAATGCAAGTACGCTGGATACGCGTTTGGCTTTGTATCGAGAAGTTCAAGCAATGACCTCCTCGAATCTTGGATTAGGTCAAGGAGTGCAACTGCAGTTTACGGCTGTCAAGCCAGGTAAGCTTGGCAACAACCTGCAAGTCTTTGTAACCCGTAGCAATCGCGGTGCTGGTGCAACGCCAATCGTCAATGTGTTTCCGAATGCCATCTCGGTCGATTTGAACTCGACCACCGGTTCGGAAACCACGTTAGGCGAGCTTGTTGCCGCTTTGGACAATGATCCAAGTACGCGCTCGATCGTAAAAGTAAAGCTCTTGGGTGGAAACCCTGCAACCAAAGTTGGGAATCGCGACATAACGTATTCGCCAATCACTCTCAAAGGTGGTGAGTTGCAGCTGATTTCCCAGAACGATAATTACTTCAGCAAAGACTCGCTGATTCGTCAGAGTTTGGGGTCGGGTGTTTATTACATCGGTGTTTCAGCTTCCGGAAATGATCAATACGACGCGACCATTCCGAATACAGGCATTGGTGGTAGGACGCAGGGCAAGTATGATCTTAGACTGACATTTAGGGCCCAAACCGACAGTGTGGACTCGATTCAGGACATTGCTACACCCGGTGGCGATTCATCGGAAGCACTCGATGGCGATTCCAATGGTACCAGCGGTGGGGTGAATAACTTCTGGTTCCAAACGCGGCCGCTTGATCGTGCCATGCGATTCAATGCAGGTGGCTCCAATGAGCTTGAGGGTGCTATCGTTACCATTCGAGGTGGCAACGGTGTTGATAGACGGTTTGAATTCAGCAGCGACACCAATGTTGGGATTGGTAATACTCGCATTTTTTACACCGTGGCTAGCACCTCAGGTGATCTGGCCAATGCCCTGGCCAATGCGATCAACAGTCGCACTGTCGATACTGGGGTTACGGCGGTATCTAATGGAGCGCGGGTCACGTTGCGTGGCGAGCGGTTCATTCAGCTCTCGCCCGGCCTGACCGTGATCGATTTGGCGGGCAAGACGATATTTGTCGACAAGTCGGCTGGTCCCAACGCAGACGGCTCGCTGGCTCATCCATTCAATAACATATCGGCCACTGGTGTCGCCAATGCGTTTGGCTCAACTGTTCCGGGCGATATCGTTCGCATCGTTGGCAATGGAGGAGTGGACCAGAAACTGGAGACCGTTGCGGACAACTTCGCATATGAGGTTGGTTTCGGTCTGCTTGCCGGCAGTATCTTGTCCGATGGTGCCACGATGGACGTACCCAAGGGTGTGACCGTGATGATTGATGCGGGTACGGTGTTCAAGCTGAACCGGGCTCGAATCGGAGTGGGTAGTTCGACACTTGGAGTGGATCGTAGTGGTGGCGCACTTCAAGTATTGGGAGCCCCAATCCTCCTTGACTCGGCTGGCAATGCTAGGAAACTCAGCGACGGGACAACCGCTTCCGGAAGCGTGTTCTTCACCTCTTGGTTGGATCAAACGATTGGATTGGACAATTACGCGCCGCAGACCACGCCTTCGGCTGGCAACTGGGGTGGATTGGTCTTCAAACGCGATTTGGATCTTTCGGCCGGGCGGTTTGATTTGGAGGATGAAGGAATCTTCCGACAGTACGTCAATCATGCAGACATCCGGTATGGCGGATCGAGTGCAGTCGTAGTTGACACGATTCAGCAAACGGTCAACTCCATTCAGATTGCGGACATGCGTCCAACGATCTCCTTCAATAGGATAACCTTCGGTTCGGACGCTGCGATCAGCGCGACCCCGGACAGTTTCGAAGAGACGCTTTTCAGCGAACCCAAATACCAACGCAAGGGGAGTTTTACTCCGGACTACAATCGTGTTGGGCCAGAAATCCATGACAACGTTTTGGTCAACAACTCCATTAACGGCATGTTCATTCGAGTTAGCACCCCTGCCGGTGGCGAACTGAAGCAACTGACGGTGCCTGGTCGTTTTGACGACACCGACGTGGTTCACGTTCTTTCGGAAAACGTCATCATCCAAGGTGTGCCTGGGGCCAGTCTGTTGGACCAAACCATCCTGCCTGCCAATCTTGTTTCGTTGCGAGGCAGAACAGGCGGAACGCTAACGCCAGGGCTTTACAATTACAAGTTCACGTATGTCGACAAGTACGGGTATGAAACCCCTCCGAGCAATGCAACGCAAAACGTTTCGTTGGGACCGACCCAAACTGCCGTCAGCTTGACAGGCCTGCCAAGCGTCAATGGCGAATTCATTACGCGACGTTTGTATCGCAGTTTTGGAACGGGATCGGGGCCTTATCGGTTGATAGCCGAGCTCGATGGGATTTCGACAGCCTACGAAGATTTGGGTGCAGTTCTCACGGATAGCAATGACAATGACGCAACCTTGTTGCGTGATCGTCCCGATGTGAGTGGCGTTCTTTCGCAGCTTTCATTAAATGGAACGTTGACTGTCGGAACCTATACGTATCGCGTCGTCATGGTGGACGAAGCTGGTTTGGAAAGTTTGGCGTCCGCCCCGACTGCGGGGATTACGACCAACTTAATCAGTCGATCCGTGAATTTAACGGTTCTCCCAGCGCTGCAACTGGGTTATGCATCTCGTCGTATTTATCGCAGTTCTTCGACGGGTGCAGGCACCTTCCGATTGATTGCACAGATCAACGACCCGACCGTGTCGACCTATCTAGATAACGGTACCAATCTAACGGGCACGCTGTCGGTTGAGTCTTTAGGAAACATTCGACCTCGGTTGGATGCATCCTTGGCGATTGATCCGGGTTCGATTATCAAGCTCGAAGGGGCTCGCATCGAAATCGGCCACAGCTCACAACTCATGGCGGAGGGTCTGGATGGTGGACGTATTGTGTTTACCAGCAAGCAGGACGATCGGTTCGGTATCGGTGGTACGTTTGATACGAACAACAATGGACTCAATGCAGCGAGGGACGCACAGCCACGCGATTGGAGCGGTATCTATGCATCGCCTGGTTCAACACTGCAATTGGATCATGCGGTCTTTGCTTATGCCGGTGGATCGTCCCGAATCGAGGGTACGTTCAAATCGTTTAGCCCAATCGAGCTACAGCAAGCGGAATCCCGCATTGCCCACACTTTGTTCGAGAACAATGCCAATGGAATCGGCGGCCAAGGCCCCATCGATCGATTGGGACGTCCAGCCAATGAAAACTATCCGCTGGGAAACAATGCAAGTCGCGGTTCGACCTTGTTCGTTCGAGGCGGTCAACCGATCGTTCTGGACAACACTTTCCAGAACAACGCGGGCAGTGCCATCACCATCGATGCCAATTCGATGGACGCTGTTTTGCGGGGGGATTCCGGACGACAATCGGGAGCTATCGATCGCGACCTGACGCTCGATACCAATCGCGGTCCGCTTTTCCGCGAGAATCGCTTATTCAATAACGGCATCAACGGCTTGGAAATTCGGGGCGATTACAGCACCAACAATCGGGACGAAACCGTCTTGGCAGTACGCGATTTACAACGGAACATTCTTACCACCGAAAGCGTTTGGGACGATACCGACATCGTCCACGTTTTGTTCGATTCCATCACCGTTTCGAATCTTGAGCACAGCGGTGGATTGAGGCTGCAAAGTGCGATCAACGAATCGCTGGTGGTCAAGTTTGAGGGACAGGGTTCGAATTTTGACAAGGAACGCGGGACCGGCATCACGGCGACGGGGGTTTACAGTAGTGTGCCCGATCGTGTGGGTGGAACGGTACAGATTCTTGGACAACCAGGCTTCCCTGTCGTTTTGACCAGCTTGCGCGACGACGCGGTTGGGGCGGGTACGCAGCCAGACGGACGTCCCCAAACCGACACGAACAACGATGGCATCGCGTCTGTACCGCGGGCTGGCGATTGGCGCAGCACTCTGTTCGATACTTTTAGCAATGATCGCAACGTCTTAACCGTCTTGGAAATTGAACGCGTCGATACCGTTGCTCCCGGGACGAACGACTATGCTGTGACGGCTCAGTTTCTCGGCACATTGGCCAAAAACGAATCCTCCACAGACGAAAATTTGCCACTCGGTTTTGTCATCCATGGCGTTTTGAGCGACGCGAATGATCAAGATGTTTACAGCTTTGTGGGTGTGGCCGGAACTCAGGTTTGGTTTGACGTCGACAATACGCGATTCTCGTTGGACACGATCATCGAGGTCTTGAATGCCAACGGAGACTTGCTTGCACGGAGTGACGACAGCACCGACGAGCAAAGTGGGGCGGATACGATTTTCACCACGCCGCTGATCGATGTCAACAATGCGAATCCGCTTCTTCGAAGAGCCAATGCGGTTGCACGTCGGAACGTCTCGGGATTGCTTAAGGATGACTACACGAGCAATCCTCGCGATGCAGGTTTGCGAATCTTGTTGCCCGGTGTGACAGGGGCGCAAAGCACCTTCTTTTTCCGAGTTCGAAGCAAGAGCACCAACATTGAGAATTCGGGAGCTGGACTCACGAGCGGATCGTACGATGTGCAAATTCGATTGCGAGATGCTCAGGAATTCGCCGGTTCGACGGTGCAGTTTGCAAACATTCGTTACGCGACCAATGGCGTGCACGCTACTGGGCTGCCATACCACTCGCCTCTTACGGGCGAAGCCAGCACAGGCATGTTCGACGGTACAAACGATAATATCACGCAGCTCGGATCGCTTCATCTGACAGACCGAGGAGCCATTAGCGTGGCGGGATTGTTGGTTGCGGGTGCAGCCAACGTCATGCAGTTCAGTTTGGGTGACGACAAACTTAATACGCCGGGTTTTAATACTCTGTATCCTATTTCGATTGATGTCGACTACGCGGACGGACTGAATCGGCCAGACACGACGGCTTATTTGTTTTCCTCGCAGGGTCTCTACATTGGTGGGGATAGTTCCATCGTGGATGACCGTCCAGGGCCGCTGCGGGGCTCCGATTTATCGGATCTGTCGCGAGGCTCGGTAGGTGCCAAGGATCCATTTATTGGAACCGTAGCGCTTCCGCGCGGAAATTATGATCTGGGGATTGGTGGGCCAACCTCGCAACCAACTGTTTTATCTCGGAATACGGTCCTTTTCGACGACAGTATGGAGGCATTGCCCTACCGTCCTATCAAGACCCCAGCCGCCACTCCGTTTATTAATTTGAATCTAGCGACCAACACGTACATAACAGACACCAATTATCTTTGGAGGTCATTCAATACGTTGGAAGGAGGACACGGAGGAACAACAGCGTTTGGTTTCCGGATAGGTGATCCAGGAAAAGCAACGGCGCAAGCCAACCCGCTTCAATTGGTTTCGAACAACTTTACATTCCCAGCCACTTGGGAACGTGGCGACCCAGCACGGTTCTCAATGAACTATCAGTTCCCGTTTGGACCTGGCGCGGGTGGGGATCGATTGCGAATAACGCTCTTTGAGGTGCAAAACCCAACTACGAATGTCGCTCGTCTGACCACCACTGTCGGTTACTCCCCAGGGTGGCAACAGTTGGTTCTCGACATGAGTGCTTTTTTGGGAAGCACCACTCCGTTCTTCATCGCTTACGACTACCTGCCTGCGGCCGGGGCGACCCCTCCGATGAATGCTAATGCAGGGGTATTGATGGATGACTTCTATCTGGGCATTTGGACGCCGAGGTACTCGCCGCTGGATACGTATCTTCCGATTGCGAACGAGTCGTTTGACGGCAACAATCCAACTGCCACACTCAACGTACTTTTCGACCCTACTTCCGTCGGTACGGGCCAGAACTTGTGGAACTTCCGAAATGTAGGACCGGATCGGAATCATCAAGGGTCCAATGCACTTGCGTTCCAAACAAACGGCGGCAACTCCATGGCGGCTGGCGCTGTCGGCGAGATCGTTTCGAATCCCATCGATTTGAGCAGCGAAACGGGAACAGGCCTTTACTTCACGTACGACTTCAATCCTCACGACAACAATGAACGGTTCGATGCCTTTTATCGGATCGCTGGTCGTCCGGACGTATTGATTGCAAGCAGTGTGCCCAACGCAGCATCGGTTACGCTTGCACGGACCAAGGGGCAATGGGAGCAAGCTCGCGTTGATTTGCGCCAGTTCGAAGGTGACGTTGGAACGCTGGTGTTCAAATACGACACTCAGGGTGTCAACCCAGCAGGCTCTGGCGACACGGGTTATGCTTACGTCGATGACGTCATTATCGGGTTGCGTTCGCGCGGCGAACAAGTCACTGCCATTGGTTCAGCCAGAACATTTACCAATATCGGATTTGGCGGCACGGGTGGTGACTATCAAGTCGAAATTCGCAAGTCGGATGCATTGCAGTTCAATCAATTTGGAAATGCGATTCCCAAGCCGCGTTACGATCGCGGTTCTGTTAGTACGTCAATCTACTTTCAGCCAGGAGTCGTGATCCCTGACAAGAGCATTATGGAGTTGAGCGACGGTGCAAACCGAATCAAATTCCAGTTTACCTATGATGGAACTTTTGCTTTCGGGAATAGCCCGATCGTCATCTCGGCGACATCGACTTCATGGCAATTGGCGGTATCGGTGCGCGATGCCATCAACACGATGTTCACTCAGAATCGACTGAAGATCAGCGCTGCTAACGGCAATGGCGTTGATTCCGGTTTGGCTGCCAAGAACAGTCTCATCAATCTCGTTGGAGAAGTTGAATTCATCAGCGGTGCAAATCTACTTGGCCCGAATGGAGTCTTGTTGTTCAATGGATTCGGCGATCTGAATGTGGCAAGAGATCAGGGGCAATTTATTGTCAATGCCAGCACCATTTCCGATTCGCGAGATTACGCCGTTTGGTCGGCGCCTGCCGATTTGTATTACGCAGATGGTCGTGCAGCACAGCCGCTCTATGGAACTGGTTTTGGTGGTGGTGGTGGAGGCGGCGGAGGTACTTTCTTTCCAAACTACGTCATTCCACCGACACTCGGTGGTGCCTATGCGAGAAAGCTGCCTGTTTTAAATACCGTTCCGTTTGCGGTGAATTCCGGTTCGGTAGCAGAGCGAGCTGGCTTGGCACCTGGCATGGTCGTTCAGAACAATGTTTTCGATTCGTCGGGGCTGGGTGGCCTCCACGTGGAGGGAGAAAATCCATTTTGGCGCATCACGGCCTTCCCTGGTGCTAAGGACAGTAGTCAGACCGACAACGCGTGTGGAGATCATTCCGGTTCGTTCTTTGGCGGTGACGGAGCTCCGTTGACGATTGACTATGGCAGACAAAAAGTTGTCTTCGAATTTGAGGAGATCTCGGGGGCCGCCGGTACCTGCGGAGGCACGGGAGTCGTTGGAGGAAACGGTTGGAGCCCTGATCGAATTCCGATCTACTATCGCAGCGATACTGGAACGACGTATTTGCGGGCACCCAACACGCAGTCTGGTTATGCAGCAGATGAAATGGTCAAAGCAATTCGCGACTCCATCATGGGAAGTGTTTTGGTTACCAACGGTACAACTCAAAACATCCGTTCGTGGGTTGAGCCGCAAGCGGCTAATATCCCCAATCCCGCGGATCCAACGCTCACCATTTTTGCTTCTGCATCGATTGTATTGCAGGGGCCTCAAAACATTGTCAGCTTTGGCGGTGGTCAAATCCAACGCCTTGGGGAGTACACAGCGGCTCCTTTCCTGCGAGCCATCAACAATACGATCATAGGAAACGACGGTCGTGCTTCGTTCAATGCTCAAGCTATAGATAGTGTTACCAACAATACAATTGCAGGAGCTACAGAAACCTGGCAAGGGACGGGGACCAACACCGCTCCCTATGTCGTCGATGGTTCCTTGAATCCCGATCCATTGTCGACCGGTTCGTCCGATGTCGATCTCTTTAAATTCTATTTAGAGGTTGGCGAACGCGTGCTTATCGACGTCGATACAGCACCAACTGGCACATTGGATTCGGCTCTCAAAGTTTTCGATTCTAATGGTCGGGCGCAAATTGTCTCGATTGGACTTGATCCGACGACCATGGACAGCCAGTCGGCACCAGGTGAAACCGCAGCAGGCCGTGATCCTTATGTCGACTTCACTGCGACTGTGGCGGGTGTTTATTATGCTTCGGTGAGTGCTTCCGGAAACACCTCGTACGATCCGCTGTCACTAGCAGATCGTCGTCGAGGTGCAACAAGTGGTGACTACAATCTTTCGATAAAGGTGTTGAAGCCAGAGAGCTATGTTATTTCGGTGGACGATGCGCCTACTTATGCGGATGGCGAGACGTTTACGATTGAACAAGTCGCGGATTTTGCTGGCACGACGAACCGTGGGCGGACTTTCGAGTTCACGCGGTCAGGCAATGTCGCGGCTGGAAATGTTCCAATCTATATCGGCCCAGAGTATCGAGTTCCGGACGTGGCCAGAGCAATCGCCGGCGCTATTAATTTCGCAGGTTTACTGAATACACAGACGCTCAACAATGGAGCGTTTGGACCCGCAAGTCCGTTGGCACCGGTTTCCGCAATTGCACTAGGTGGAATCAATGGACACAATCCAACTCTGGACATTCCGGTAGCTAATCCGGTTGTGACCCCGCCACTACTGCCAGTGGATGTTGGTATCAACTCCGGGAACATACGAGGTCCAGAAGTTGAAGCTGGCTTAAATCGCTTCCGGGGTCAAAACGACAGAGGATGGACTGACGATAAATCTCCGTTTGACGTAAATCTTTTTGTCAATAGAACCAATGGATTCACAAGTTCCAGCGAAGTTTACCGCGGTCATGCACAGCGGGGTATTGGACACGACCGAACGATGTCGATTCCTTTTTTGACAAACAATTCCGCTCTACCAGTTACGTCACTTGGCAACGGAACCACTGAGAAGTACGTGGTAGTGCGCAATGCATCCTCGATTATTAGTAGAGGAAACATCAAAGTCGACAAGGATTTAGGGGCCAACAACAACCTCAATCAAATTATTCCAGAGTCTGGAATTTTGGTCTCGGGTGGCGCGTCTCCAACGTTGCTCAACAATGTGTTCGTCAATGTACAAACACCCATTGTGCGAGAATTTACCGCTGGTCAAGCGAACTCAGCTCGCCCCTCTGCGGTCATCGTGGGCGGATCGACTTATCAGTTCACCGAAAGTCGTCAGGCATTTGCTTATTTGGGTCAAGCAGTAGAAACATCCCCGACGAATGTTCCTTTCACGAATTTGGATTTCAATTTTACGGCTGGCGATACGGAGCAGCTGTTCGTGGATGCGCCAGGTGGCAACTTCCTGCCAGCTCCGAATTCACGCGTGATCGACAGTTCGATTGACTCGTTGTCCGATCGTGAAGCGTTCCGAGCAGTCAAGCTGGCTGTTGGGATAGCTGCTTCTCCAGTTCTAGCTCCGGACCGCGACAACAGCGGTCAATTGCGTGCCGACGATCCAACCGTGGCTCCGCCGAGCGGCTTGGGGGGTAATGTGTTCAAGGATCGCGGAGCAGTGGACCGGGCAGACTTCGTCGGGCCGACTGCGGTGTCGCTCAACCCAGTCGACAACGATGCGCAGAGCGTCGATATCGACACCACGATTTCGGTAATGCGCTTGTCGAGCGGTGTTTATCCGGAATTCCGCATCCAACTGAAAGATGGCTTTGAGACCGGAAACTTGCAAGCTGGTACGGGCATCAACGACAACTCCGTGACAGGCCGTGACGGAGGCAATCGTTTGCCAGGATCCGTTGTAACCATCACGGAAAACGGCCGTCTCTTGGTGGAGGGAATCGATTATGTCTTCTCTTACAACACCACAACGAACGAAATCGTACTGACTCCGTTGGCGGGCATTTGGAAGAACGATCGAGTCTACGATATTACCTTGAACAACAAGGACCGATTCGTTATCGATGCGCCTGCTGGCGATCAAACTGCGGACGGAGCTAGTTTTAAGGTCCTCGACACTTCTGGTGGTAACGTCACCTTCGAATTTGATAGCGGATATCGATTGCAGATTCCTCAGGGGGTCGAGTTGATCGTACCGTTGGCCGGTGGTGGTGCTGGTGGTATTAACGACGGTGACCGCTTTGTGATCGACAATGGAGTGCAGGGATTCACGTTTGAATTCGATAACAATTCCAATTCGATCGCAGGCACGATTCGCATTCCATTTACTTCGTTATCGAATCGACAGGATATTGCAAACGCGATCGTGACAGCACTGTCAACGATTCCAAACGTTGTTCCACGCATTGTCGGGGCTGGAAATGTTTTTGTAGGCTCCGTTTTGGGAGCTTACGCGGACACTACAGATGCACCTGCCCTGACACAACCCAAGTCCACGATTGCGTTGCTTGTGCCCGCACTTGGAACTCGACCTGGCGGTATTACCGATGGCCAGACTTTTGGTCTATCGGATGGTCGTCAGAATTTGATTTTTGAATTCGATGGTGACCGATCAGTACAACCAGGAAATATTCGAATCGATATTTCCTCGGCCAGCACTGCCGCTGAAGTGGCTGTGGTCATCAAGGCTGTGTTGGATTCCTCGGGCCTTGCCCTGTCAACCCAAATTGTGGATGGGGACAAAGTCTACCTTGGATTGCCAAATGCCGGTCGATTCGATGCGATCGGTTCTACCTTGAGAAGCGTCGGAGTTTCGCGTGCGTTGGTCGATGGTCAATCCATCTCCATCACGCGAACCGTCGGAGCGGTGGTCACCACCAAGGTGTTCGAAATCGACACCAATCCAGACCCAGGCCAAGTTGCACCTGGAAGTATTCGAATCCCAGTAACCGTTTCCGATACCCAATCGGACATTGGGCAAAAACTGGCGACAGCGATTGCGTTTGCTGGTCTTGGGCTTGAACCGCAGCATGTGGGTGATGGAAATGTGTTTGTGGGAGGCACCTCGGAACATACCATTTCAACGGCCAATGCAAGTTCCGTCGGTTTGTTTGGCCGTCCGGGTGTTCAGAGCAGTACCACGCTCGACATATTCGGCACTCTGCTCTTGCAAATGCCGGTTCGCGGTGGAGTCGACATTGTCGACGACACTCGGTTTAGCATAACCAATAACCATCGAACGGTTACGTTTGAGTTTGACGGAAATTTTAGTGGCCCGAGTACACCAGCCAACATTGCCGTTCGCTACACCGCTGCTAGCACAGCCAGCGACTTGGTTGCGGCACTGTTGCCATTGATAGCCAACGCAGGGTTAGGAATTGTTCCACGCGATGCAGGTGGCGGCCGAATCGACTTAGGTTTGTTGCCGAATTCTGCGGTCAACGTTTTGACTTCGGCCGTTACGCTTTCTCGCGGAAGCGTTGCCGACGGCGACTACTTTATCATCAACAATGGTAGCCTCTCAGTCACCTTTGAGTTTGAGAATTTGAGCATTGGCAACGGACGCGATCCTGCTCGCACTCCGATTCGCTACAACAACCAGAGTTCTCGGGCTGACGTTTTTGCGGCGATGAAGGCAGCGATTGAGTCTTCGGCCTTGGGTCTGACGACGGTTGTTCAAGCCAACGGCATACGGCTGCTGGATAACGCTAAGTTTACGACCAACATCGACAACGCTCCGTCGTTGGTCTTGAGCGGTGTTCCCGGTGGAGCTGTGCCGATTAGTTTTGTGCAGGACCAATCATTCACATCGCTGCAAATGCGAGATTCCATCGTTCGGGCAATCAACGATGCCTTTAACGCAGGACGCTCGTCATTGCAGTCCAAAGTGCGAGGCGGCTCGACACTTTATGTTGAGAACGCGGTTAGCATTAGCTCCGATGTGATCAGCTACTATCTGCGTGGCATTGCAGACAATGCTGGAAACTTCCTCAAGAGCAACCGCATCAACAACGAGACGCAGTTCACGATCTTGATGCCAGGCATTCAACTGGATTTCGGCGACGCACCGGATCCGGTAACGACCACTCCAGGCCGATATCCGACCTTGCTGGCGTTTGACGGGGCTCGGCACGTTTCCAATGCAACCCCGTTGACGTTGGGGCCAAGCATCAGTTCCGAATTGGATGGTACTCCGACCCCTCGCGCCGATGGCGACACGAGCGACAATGGCGTTTCGTTCCAATTCCAG
The DNA here is from genome assembly GCA_031372345.1 of Pirellula sp. Taxonomy (GTDB): domain Bacteria; phylum Planctomycetota; class Planctomycetia; order Pirellulales; family Pirellulaceae; genus JBKCUI01. The sequence continues at coordinate 7,063 of JANMLD010000093.1, read as the reverse complement.
GCGTTGGCCAAGCCGGTCTTCAATCGCAATGTGGACACGACGATCACGGTCACCCTTTCGATGCCAGGCATCGTGGATGGTTGGATCGATTTCAATGCGGACGGCGACTGGACCGATCCGGGCGAAAACGTCCTCAACGGTGCTGAATTCACGACAACGACGTTGACACGACAATTCCAAATTCGTGTACCGGCCACGGCACCTGTGCCCGCCACCGGCCTCAACTCCTTCGCTCGCTTCCGGGCTTCTACCGCTGGGCAAACGCTGCCAACCGGTTTGGCCTTGGATGGTGAGGTTGAGGACTACTTGGTTCGCATCGTACCGGGTGTTCCACCGATCGGTGTCGCTGACACCTACAGCATGAGCGAAGATCAAGTGGGTGGATTGGTTACGACCGATCCGACAGGCAACGTGACACCGAGCTTCAAGGTGGACGACGGTGTCTTGGCCAATGACCTTAGCCCGGACGGACGTCCGCTGTTGGCAAAGCTGATCACACCTCCGATGCATGTCGCAGCCGGATCCTTTACCTTCAGTTCCAACGGCACCTTCAACTATCAGCCGACGCCAGACTATTTCGGTATCGATACCTTTGTGTATTCGAGTTACGTCAATCTGGATGTTAATGAAGGCGAGTTGATTGAGTCGTTGTCGCTAACCACGGTGACGATCAATATCCAGCCGGTGAATGATGTTCCAACTGCGAACAATTTTAATAGTGCGATCGACGAAGACACACCGTTATCGCTATCGGAGCAGAGCGTCATCATCCTGAGCGGTGCCCTTGCTGGTCCGCCGAACGAGTCGGGGCAAGTACTGCGTTTATCGCTGCCGAATTTTGTTTCGGCTCAGGGCGGAAGTTTGAATCTGATCGGTGGTAACTTGGTTTACACACCGAAGACCGACTTCAGCGGTGTCGATACGTTTGCCTTTACTTTGACCGACAACGGCTTTACGGGTGCGTTGCTCGATCCACTTTCGGTGACTCGCACGATTACGGTAACAGTGCGAGATACGAATGATCCACCGACGACGACCCCGAAATCGTTTACGGTTGCGGAAGATGTTGTCGATGCGAGCAATACTCATTCAGTTTCGTTCTTTACCGCCGGGGACACTGCAGGTCCACCACCGGAAACATTGCCGCCTCCATTGGGCCAGGGCCAGACACTTTCGTTCTCAGGTGTTGTCCCTCAAAGTGAAAAGGGGGGAACCGTTTCGTTTGCTAACGGCTTGGTAACTTACCGTTCGGCACCCGATTTCAACGGAGTTGATCGATTCTTTTACCTCGTGACAGATTCGGATCCGGTTAACCCTCAAACGTCACGTGGTACCGTCACAGTGACTGTGACGGCCGTGGATGATGCTCCTCGAGTGGTAACACCGTTGGGCGTGATCAACATGGTCGAGGACGAAGCCGAGCGAGCTTTGCCGCTGGCTTCCTACTTCTTCGATCCGGATGTTATTCCGAACGACGATCGTTTGACCTATGCGATCATCGCGGGCGGAAATTCGAATCCAAGTTTGGTTGAGCCGACCATCGGCCCGAACGATATTTTCGTTCGTCCAAAGCCAGATCAAAATGGTCGAGCGATCATTGTATTTGAAGCAACGGATCGAGCGGGCAACAAAGTCCAAAACACGTTGACCGTGAACGTGTCGCCTGTCAACGATGCACCTCGGCTAGCAGCTCCGCTGCCTAACTTGAACGTCAACGAAGATGCGGTCATTCCGAATACGACCCTGTCGCCAACCTATTTCTTCGATCCGGATGTTCTTACCAACGGAGACGTGCTGGTATTCAGTGTTACCAACTCGAATCCAGATGTGGTGACTGCGTCGATTGTCAACGGACAGTTGAAACTCGTGTTGGTGCCCGATGCCTCCGGTTTGGCCACGATCACAGTGAAAGTGGTTGACAGCACTGGCAACGCTTTGGAAGACAGTTTTGACATCACAATAGCACCGGTGAACGACGCACCACGTGTCGTGAATGATCCGTTTTATGTAACACCGCAGGGTACCGAGCTTCGAACGACGGACCCCCGGGGAACTTTGACCACCATCAAGAATGACGACGGTGTATTAGCCAACGACCGAGACATTGAGGGGAATACCTTTACGGCACGCGTTAGATTGGCTCCAACGCGTGGCACCGTCACAATGAATTTGGATGGAACGTTCAGTTACATTCCGTTTGCAACGACCCTCAAGGGTGCGGTTGATACATTCACCTACGAAGCTGTGGATTCGCTTGGTGCAGTCAGTTTGCCGGGTACAGTGTCCATCACCATCGGTAATCCACCTCCGCCAAAGCACCAAAATCCGATATTGAATTTGGACGTCGATGCGGACGGATTCATCTCTCCGATCGATGTTTTGTTAGTGATCAACTTTATCAACTTCAACGGTGCGTCGTCGGTGGTTGGCCTACCAGCACCCCCTCCCTATAGGGATGTCAACGGCGACAATCAGATTGACCCGCTCGACGTCTTAGCGATTATCAATTACATCAACGCTCGTGGGAACGGTGGTGCGGGCGAAGGAGAAATGGTTGGGGTTTTGGATGTTTTGCCGAATTTGGCCGCCCCATTGACTTGGTCTTCGGATGTTATGCGAGACACGCCAAACCTGGGTAGCAGTATGGTTGCGGTATCGAGTCGATCGCGTTCCGCCGATGCAGCCCAGCCTTTGGAACGAGAATCCAGAGCCTTTCCAATGAGCCTTGACGAGTACTTGGCTAGCTTCGGAACGGATGACGAAGAGGTCGAAAAACTTGTTTCATCGACCTCGGATTTACGGGCTGGGGACGACCACGAATCGTTAGACTCGTTCTTTGCGGACATGTTCGGCAGCTAGATAATCAATTAAAATGACCTTTGCCTCGACAGAGGCGTTGGGTCCAACTATCACAGAATCAACCCCATTCTTTTTTTCAAATCTGTAAAGCCTCCAAGGTTCATCCAACATGGGAATTGACGCATCCAAATCTGCAGACCGAAATCGCTCCTCGATCAAGTTGAGAAGGAAAGATTTTCGAACGCTGCTTTGCGAAAACCTCGAACGTCGAGATTTGATGGCTGTCGACGGACCGCGTTTATTGTCGATCGCGCCGAATTCGGGCGGGATTTTTTCAACAACGAGTGCGAATAATCTCAACGAGTCGCCGCGCGAGCTTGTCTTTCGATTTGATGCCAATTTAAGTGCTGCATCGGTTCAAAACGGCAGCGGCATTCGGATCACGCGTTCGGGTGGGGACGGAGTGTTTGGTAACGCCGGTGATGTTGTCATTCAACCCGCATTTATGAATTTTTCCGATCCTCAGAATTCGCGTGTGGTTGTGGCGCGATTTGCTCAGCCATTGCTCGACGACCTCTATCGAGTCGAAGTCTTTGGTGTCGATATTGCTTCGCAATCTGTAAGTGCGTTGAGAGACACTGTTGGAGCAGGACAGTTGCTCAAACCGCGTCGCGCCGGAACAGATCGCGATACCTATGATTTCGACCTGGAGCTAGGCACCAAGATTATTGCGGTTGTTCCTCAACCCATAGTTCGAGATGCAGGTACGGGTGCACTGACGCGCCGAGGCGATCAAATCGAAGTCTATTTCAACGACAGCGAACTTTACAATTTGCCAGTGACTTCTGTACCGGGTGGTCCCAATCCTTCGGTTGTCAACCCTAGTTTTTATAACCTGTTGTTCACCAAGGACACGATCGGACCAGCAGACGATGTTGCTTTCTCGCCCAAGCCGGACGGGATTTCGTACGATCCAGTTTTGAAGAAAGCAACACTGACGTTTGCTCAGGACATCGATCAGTTGACGGGCGTAGGCGGGACTTTTCGTCTACGGGTCGGCACTAGTTTGACCGCCACCCCGATTACGTTAGTGGATTTGACGGCGACGGACCCGGGCGGTGATTTGCAGAGCGCTGCCAACATCGGAACTCCAGGATCGTTTTCTACGGTCATTAGTCAGCAAATCGTGACAACCACCAACCCACTTTTAAATGATTTTCCAGGCTCGGTCTTTGAACCCGGCCACCGCGATATACAGGACGAATCGCACTTTGGATTAACCACAGATTCCACTCAAGGGATCACGACGGTTTTTTATAGTTTCATGGACAATCAACCCTATGGAAGCGACAGTCTAGGGCGGCCAGTATTCAGTTCCATTACCGCGGAACAGAAACAACGCGTGCGTGAGATTTTTGAATTTTATTCGGCCCAACTGGGTATCGACGTCGTTGAGCACCTTGGACCGACCGTTACTGGAGACCTGATCAAGAAAGTCGTCGTTGGGGATTTTAATCCTTTGGGAGGGGCAAGTGGACCGGGTGGAGCAATTGGCCTAGCACAGGTTGGTGGCGAACTGGCAATCATGGACGGTGCTGAGGCATGGGACAACACTTTCGGCTACGGGTCCAATATTCCTGGCACGCAAGGATTCTTTCAAACGGCCTTGCATGAAATCGGGCATTTGCTCGGACTTGGGCATACATATGACTTGCCACCAGGAACGATTCAGGGCACTGAGAGCTCACTTGGCCGTGCAGGGAATCCACTGGAGCAAATTTTCCCGGGTGATGACGATGTTGTTCACGGTCAACGACTTTACCGTCCTGACAATCGCGATGTCGATCTTTATCGATTTGTCTTGGCAGAGAAGGGTGATTTTCGAGCGGAAACAATAGCAGAGCGACTTAACGATTCCAGTAACCTCGATACCTACCTAACGCTCCTCCGAAGAGATGCGACAACTGGTGCGCTCACTGTCGTCGCAACCAACAATAACTACTTCAGCGATGACTCACTGATTAGTCTGAGTCTGGAGCCGGGCGAGTATTTCATTTCGGTGACTGGCAAGGGTAACGAGGACAACAATCCGGAAACATCCAACACAGGCAGCGGGGCAACCAGCCAGGGACGATACGATTTGAGAGTTGACTTCAAAAGTTCGATCGTCAACGGCATTGTGGAAGAAGTAGCGGGTTCGACTCGCAAGGGGAGCGCATTGGACGGGGACGGCGATGGAATCGCTGGCGGCAACTTTGATTTTTGGTTCCGATCGGCTGCGTTGCCGACCGCTGGGGATCCGCCTGTATCTGGTGCTGCTGCCCTTGGTTCGCCAGCCAATCCTACGACTCCTCGTACACTTCTAGTGGATAGGGCCTTTACCGGTCCCAGTGTTGCAAATGGTTCAGTGGCCATCCCGTACAATCGAATTTCTCAAGCGACCGCAGTTTCGCGCCCTGGGGACATTATCCGTGTGGTCGGCGATTCTCGCACACCAGCCATCTTAACCGATGAAGCCGCCTATGAAATCGGCGATGGCGGTGGATCTGTTGGAACGCTTGGCGACGGTGCATCGTTGGATGTGCCGCGCGGAGTAACACTGATGTTGGAAGCGGGTGCGATTCTCAAATTTGGTGGCAGTCGAATTCTAGTCGGCAGCAACGACAGCACTACCGACAGAAGCAGTTCTGCTGTTCAAGTCCTTGGGATACCGGGGCTTCCGGTTTACTTCACAAGCTATTCCGATGAATCGCTGGGTAAGGACAACAATCCGTTAACAACGACACCCGCCGCTGGAAATTGGGGTGGAATCGAGATCCGAAACGATTTCGATCGTGCGCAAGGTCGTTTTGACCGCGAACGGGAAGGTATCTTTTTGAATACTATTTCCAACGCTGATATGCGCTTTGGCGGTGGTCAGGTTGGAGTGGGCGCGCTGGCCAAAGTGGTCAGTCCCATCGACCTTTCGGAAGCTAGGCCGCTGATTCTTGGAAATCGCATTTCTCAAAGTGGTGACTCAGCCATTAGTGCAGACCCAAATAGCTTTGAGGAAACTCTCTTTACCGAACCTCGGTATCAAAACGGTGGGGCATTCGTCCCTGATTACTCGCGAGTCGGTCCCGATATTCGTTCCAACACATTGATCAATAACTCGATCAATGGATTGTTCGTTCACATAGATACGCTTGCTGGCCAAAACCTTAAGACATTGAGTGTGCCTGGGCGCATGAACGATTCGGAAATGACCATCGTATTAGGTGAGAATCTGATTATCGAAGGCACGCCGGGCGGATCGTCCCGCGAGTTGGTAGGACCTGATACAGCCTTGGTGACAACCACGCCAGTCGGGCCGACTGTTGGAGGCGGATTCGGGACCTCAACCAATGCGCTTGCAGGGGCGCTGACTTACATACTCACTTATGTCGATCGATTTGGTCAGGAGAGTTTGCGTAGCGCTGCCATTCTTGGGTCGGTCGCGGTCGGTGGGGCCGTTCGCCTGAGTCAATTGCCAACGGCAACCTTGGATTACGTCTCTCGCAAGATTTGGCGGCAAGTGGGGGCGGGTGCCTTTGCTTTAGCAGGGGTTATCAATCGCGACGATACTTCGTTCGTCGACAATGGTTTGATTCTGGCTGGCACGATACCACCAGCGACCGCATCGGTTCAACGTGCACGACGCGATGCAAGTTTGGTTGTGGATCCGGGCTCCGTCATTAAAAGCCTAGGTGGACGCATCGAAATTGGTATCAGTGCCACCATGTTGGCGGAAGGCTCTGAGTCGAAGCCGATCGTGTTCACGTCCCGTCTGGACGATCGCTTCGGAGCGGCTGGCAATTTTGACACAAACAACGACGGAAGTGCCGCGACGCCTACGGCTGGAAACTGGGCCGGAATTGTCTCAAGGCACTTGGGTGAGTTAAGTATCGACAATGCCTTGATCACTTTCGGCGGTGGTAACTCGCGAGTACCTGGTGGATTCGCATCGTTCAACGCGATTGAAGTTCACCAGTCGACCGCGAGGATCGCTAACTCAGTGATTGAAAAGAATGCTTCGGGTGCCGGAACCGCAGGAACAACCAATCGAGATGCTCGCGGTAAGAACGACGAAGCGGCTATTTTTGTTCTCGGTAGCCAACCGATTATTTTGAACAACATCATTCGAGACAATTTTACGAACGCAGCGGATCGTGATACGGCAGCTATCAGCATCGATGCCAACGCGCTGAATTCGGACCGGGTCTTCGATGTTGGTCGATCGACTGGA
>JANMLD010000092.1:0-20989 GCA_031372345.1 Pirellula sp. | reverse complement strand
CTGATGCCATGTGTAGGGACGGACGGTCGCTTTTAGTTGGACATCGCTATTTTGACGACGGAATTTGGGATTTCCTGACTTAGATTCGCTTTCGATTTGAGCTTTCAGTGTTGGTTTTGTGTTTTGTTGCGGACGTTGAGGAAGATGAGTCTGAATGCTTGTGGTTTTGAACTGCTCGCAACTGAGGGCTAAGTGCTATTAATTTACTGGGGATCGATTTGGACTATTTGCAATCCCGTCTGACAGGCGTTGCAACGTTTAGCGAGATTCGATTCTCGCCTTGCTCGTCTTTAAAAGAACAGAACTGAGTATAAACGGTCGTTGAATACGGACAGAGAGCTGCACCGGTGGCTTCAATCGACTGGCTTGCATGGGAACAGCGTATTCCCTGCGTTTTCTCCATAGATTTTTTAAAGCGTTTTCGCTTTTCTATCGACACCCAATCAGGCCATTACAGGTAGTTGCACTGGGGGTTTTCTGGTCGTTACTCACTGTGGTTTTCATTCTTCGTGTCGTTTTGCGAGGTCGTTTTGGCGTTGCAAGCATATCTTCCAATGGCCATGCATCAGGTTGCGTTGATGCTCGGTTATTCCCTACTTGCGATTGCTTTTGCATCTGCATGAGCTCATCACCAATCGGGAATGGGAAGATTGTGATTCGGAAGGCTCGAACAATGGGAATCGATGATTGTCCTCGTGAGGCAGTAAGGCAAGTCATAGACAGCTTGCTGCTGAACGATCTGATCGAACTCGAACCAAGTCTGTACGATTCCCCGAATCTCTTTTTTGCTTCGAACGTTCTTTAGAAAGTACAGGCTCCAATCTTCAAGCGTTGTCCGTCGGCTTCGGTTCCGTCATTGGCGGCGTTGCAACTGGTTTCCAAATGGCCTCTGCTGACGAATAGTAGTGGATGTCGTTTTTTTCGTTGTACTCGATTAACAACTCTTGGCATTGATTGAGCCTCGGCTCACGCCACTTTCCGTGAAAGATCCCGCCATAGCGCACCCGATGAATGCTTTTTGGTACATATGCAACATGAACCGGCGAACGAACTCTTCACCGGTCATCGTCTCGGTCGTGCGGATCTCTCTCTTGTAGCACTTGTACTTGATCGTCACATTGCCGTCCTCATCGATCAAGATCCGATAGTCCGAGCTCGCTATACCGAAAACATATTTGCTTCCATATTTGAGAAGTGAGATTTCCGTTCTGAGATGCTTTGGTGTCCTTTTTGCATTGGCCGTCCACGGCTTAATCGCGAGCTGATCCAGCCGCTTGTTAAACTCCGTTTGTGTTGTGATTTCGTTCGCGCCTGCATGCCCCTGGCTTCATGCCAGGGGAGGCTGACCATCTATTCTAGAGAGATGGTAAATATCCCCCGAGATAAACTCGGGGGCATTGTTATGCCGTCGGCATTTTGCCGCATCCTTCGCCCCAAATGGCCAGTGGGGCGATAATTGGCGGCTACCATCATTCACCATTAGACTGTTCGCTCTCCATCGAGTTCATATCGAGTTCATCTCGAGTTCAGCTCGGTGGAAGCAACGTTTGGCGTGGCGAGACGTTGCTTCCGCCGGTTAAAAACCGACGGAGAGCTCATGCTGACGCATGGGTGATGAAGGTAGCTGCCAATTGTGGCCTCCATCGGGACGGGCCCGGACGGGCCCGAATGGAAGGCTTTGTTTTCAACGCCGATTTCCGCGGCCCCTTGCGGAGAATTGAGATGCCGATACTCATTGGCCATGACCTGCTCTCGGATCGTATCGATTTCACCAATTGTTAATCGACGGGAAGCGCTCGAGGGCAGGAATTCCGATCGTTCAGGCCTCATGAGAGCGGAAGGGTATTAGAGGATTCGATCGAGATTCACACGGCCTGCGTTTTCTCCATAGATTTTTTGAGCGTTTTCGCTTTGGGACGAAGACTGAATCAAAGCTCCAAAGAACAAGCGGAACCCAAAGCCGCCACCCAAAAAACGATCAGGTGCCCACGCATCCGTGTACAGAAAAATCAAGGCATACTATGCTTAAAAGATGTTTGGAGCGGTGGCCTCGCTCTCCCATTGAAACCCTTGGCGGGTAGTTTTTAGTCTGCTGCTCGACCTATTCCTGCAGGCAATATAGTTTGGTCCAACTGCGAAGGAATAATTGGTTCCCAACGGCAACCGGTGAAGCGTCAATGGCATCTTGCAGCGAATTGACTGATACGACATCGAGGTTTTCGTTATCCTTGAGGACCACGGTGGTTCCATCGCGGCCAACGAAATAGAGGTGGCCGTTGGCTGCAATGGCCGATGCATAGAGCGAGCCCACGCCGGTCAGTCGCTTTCGATCAAACAAAACTTTCCCAGTTCTCGCATCGACACAACTCAGGATGTCTTGATTGCCAGCCGTGAAGAACAAGCGATTTCCACTGATGATTGGGGATGGAACGTACGGAGTCCCTTTGTTGAGGCTCCACTTTAGCGGTCCTTTGTCGGTGATGTCCCCTTTGGAATCTAGCGGAATAGCGTTGACGCAGGCCGCTCGATAGCCGCTCATGCAGATCGCAGTGTCCTCAAAACGAAGCGGGGTCGGAATGGCATTGACGGTTTGACCACCACAGGCCCAGAGTTGTTCACCCGTCTTTGCCTCATAAGCTCGACTCCGATTCGTGCCATTGACGACCGCGATCGACTTGCCGTTGAACAGGGTAACGAGGGGCGTGTTCCATGAGGTGACTTCGTCAGGCCGGTCCACTTTCCAAACTTGTTTGCCGGTTCGCTTATCCAGCCCGGTAATGTAGGAATTCTCCTCTTGATCCCAATTGATGAGTAACAAGTCGTCGGCAAGAACGGGTGTAACGGCCTCTCCCCATCCAAACCGAGTTCGCATATCCCCTAAATCAACTTGCCAAATCAAATCGCCATCTAATGAATAACAAAAAAATCCTCTTGAGCCGAACGAGACGAACAAGCGTTCGCCATCGGTGGTTGGAGATCCCGCTGCATACGTGTTGGTATCATGTTTGCCTTCATGTGGGACTTGTTCTGTCGCCAGTTTTTGCCACTTTTGTTTGCCAGTCTCTCTATCGAGACAGGTGACGAGGAAGCGGTAAAAGAATTCGTCCGGCGTGGTTTTTGCGCGCTCATCATTGTTGACAGGCGCAGGACTTTTTCGCGATGTCTTTTCTGCCGAAGCGACGAAGATTTGATCGCCCCAAACGATGGGCGTCGCAGTTCCTTCACCTGGCAAGCTGGCAACCCACTTGACGTTGGTCTTTGCGTCCCATTTTAACGGCGGTTTCGCGTTGGGGCTAGCGATTCCATCCGCGGTTGGACCTCGCCACTGCGGCCAGCTTTCACCGTCGTTTGAAAATGCGACGTGAACGGGGCAGCAGGTAAATACAGACCACGCCGCCAGCGACAATATTGTCAGATTTCTTGTTTTCGAATGCATATGAATTTGTTTGTTATTGGTATTTGTTTGTTATTGGGCGAGCGGCGATGTAAAAACTATCAATCACAACCCGAAACGTAAGTGAGGGACCCGCGAAATTGTCCCTCGCTTACACTTCGGGTTGGGATACTCCAATCTGCCGCTCGCCTTGGTAGCGAAGCTGCAGAGGATCGAATTCATTGTACCGGGTTTTTTGGCGTTCTAAAGCGAGCGGCAGCATGGATTATGCCGGGAGGGAGAGGCTCCTGCCGAACCAACGCCAAGCTCGGCAGGAGCCTCGCTCTCCCATTTAGACCCTTGGCAGGTAGTTTTTAGTCTGTCGCTCGCCTGGATGCGTTGCTGGGGGAGGGTGACAAGGTTGGGAAAACCCGTTCATCGAGAAGTGTCAAAAATCGCTCCATTTCCAGTCGCGAATTTCGGGAGGATCTTCGCCAAATTGTTCAATGTAGACGCGATGGGCCGTTCTTCGTTCCCGAATCCGCTGCTGAACTTCTTGTGAGCGATCCGATAGACCCGGCACCCGTTGAATTACATCCAAGACCAGCTTGAAGCGATCCAAATCGTTCAAGACAAGCATGTCAAATGGCGTGGTGGTTGTACCTTCCTCTTTGTAACCCCGGACGTGCAGGTTAGGGTGAAATGCTCTTCGATAGGTCAGTCGATGGATCAACCAAGGATAGCCGTGGAAGGCGAATATGACGGGGCAGGTAGGTGGGAAAAAGGCATCGAAATCGGCATCACTGAGCCCATGCGGATGCTCCGACTGTGGCTGCAATCGCATCAAATCGACCACGTTGATCACCCGCACCTTCAGATCGGGCAAGTGTTCTCGGATCAAAGTGACCGCCGCGAGAACTTCTGTCGTCGGAACGTCTCCGCAACATGCCAGCACAACGTCCGGCAAACCATCCTTGTCGTTCGACGCCCATGGCAGAATTCCTAGTCCAGCTTTGCAGTGCACTGCGGCTTCGTCCGACTGGAACCACTGCAACTCAGGTTGTTTTCCGGCTACGATGACGTTGACGTAATTCTTGCTCTTGATGCAATGTTCTGTGACGTAAAGAAGCGTGTTCGCGTCCGGGGGCAGATAGACCCGAATGATTTCCGACTTCTTGTTGACCACGTGATCCATGAAGCCCGGATCTTGATGGGAAAAACCATTGTGATCTTGCCTCCAAACGTGAGACGTGAGCAAATAGTTCAAGGAAGCGATTGGCTTTCTCCAAGGAATGTGGCGACATACCTTCAACCACTTGGCATGTTGGTTGAACATGCTGTCGATGATATGAATGAAGGCTTCGTAGCAATTGAAAAAACCATGTCGGCCTGTCAAAAGATAACCCTCGAGCCAGCCTTGGCATTGATGCTCACTGAGCACCTCCATCACGCGTCCGTCGGCGGACACAAACTCCGCATTGGCTGGGACGGAGTCGACTAGGCAACGGTTTGTTACTTCGAACATCGCACCCCAACGATTCGATGCGTTCTCATCCGGACTGAAGACGCGAAAGTTCTGCGATTCAAGATTGGCTTTCATCACGTCCCGTAGGTATTTTCCTTGGACATGGGTCGACTCGATGAATTGCTTTCCGCGTTCTTGAAACCGTACCAAATAGGCATCCAGCTTAGGTACTACCAACTCTTTCAAAATAGATCCACCGTTGGCGTGTTTGTTTGCGCTCATGCGGCGATCACCGGTGGGGGCAATCTCCCGCAACTCAGGAATCAGCCGACCTTGCTCGTCAAACAATTCGTTGGGCCGATAACTGTTCATCCACTCTCGTAGGACAGCTAAGTGCGACGGGGATCTACCTTCGGCCATGGGCACTTGATGTGCACGCCAAGAGTTTTCTGTCTTCTTCCCATCAATTTCCTTCGGGCAAGTCCATCCCTTTGGCGTGCGTAAAACTATCATCGGCCAACGGGGGCGTGCAACAACCCCATCGACTCGGGCTGCCTGCCAAATCGCCTTGATACGTCCAACACAGACATCCACCGTTTCCGCCATGGCGGGATGCATAAGGCTGGGATCGTTGCCTTCCACGAAAAACGGTTCGTAACCATATCCAACCAAAAGAGACTTCAATTCCTCCTCAGGAATGATGGACAATATCGTCGGGTTAGCAATCTTGTAGCCGTTCAAATGCAAGATGGGCAATACGGCTCCATCGCGAACGGGATTGAGAAACTTGTTGCCGTGCCAGCCGGTTGCAAGTGGCCCGGTCTCCGCTTCGCCATCCCCTATGACTGTTGCAGCGATGAGGTCAGGGTTGTCAAATACGGCACCGAAGGCGTGTGAAAGTGCGTAGCCCAATTCGCCTCCTTCGTGTATCGAGCCCGGTGTTTCAGGTGCAACGTGGGAGGGGATTCCTCCCGGGAAACTGAACTGACGGAACAGTTTCTGCATGCCCAATTCGTCTTCGGTAATGTCCGAATAGACTTCGCTATAAGTGCCTTCCAAGTAGGTATTCGCGACGATTCCAGGACCGCCGTGACCCGGTCCGCAGATATAGATCATATTCAAATCGTAAATGCGTATCGCTCGATTCAAATGCACGTAAATGAAGTTCAAGCCAGGCGTTGTGCCCCAATGGCCGAGCAAACGAGGCTTGACGTGTTCCGGTTTCAATTCTTGACGCAATAAAGGGTTTGCCAGCAAATAGATCTGTCCTACCGACAGGTAGTTGGCAGCGCGCCAATAGGCGTCCATGCGTCGGGCGTCGTCGTTCGAAAATCCATTGTAGGGTGTGTTCATGTTTTGATAAGAAAGGGTTCTACAAGTTCGCGAATAACTTGTTGCTCATCGGTTGGAATACAAAAAACCTGCACTCGGCTATTGTCCGAATGGAGCGTTATCCGATTCTGCAAATTCGCGGCGGAATCGAGCGAAATCTCGAGGAAACGCAAGCAGTCGACAATCTTCTGCCTCACGCTCGGGCAGTTTTCTCCGATGCCGGCAGTGAACACGATAGCATCTATCCCCTCGAGGGCTACCATAGCGCTCCCAATTTCCTTTGCAACCGATCGACAATACATGTCGACCGCCTCGACTGCGGTCTCCGAACTCGATGCGAGTAGGGTTTTCATATCGCCCGAGATTTGCGAAACGCCTATTAGGCCCGACTGCTTGTTGAGCAACTGTTCAATCTCGGCCACCGATTGTCCTTGATTCAAAAGATAAAACACGAAGCCTGGATCGATGCGACCTGAACGCGTGCCCATCATCAAACCATCCAGCGGCGTCAAGCCCATCGTGGTGTACCTGCTTTTTAGATTCACCAAACCGCACAAACTGGCCCCGCTCCCTAAATGACAAACGATGGTTTTGCCATTGGCAGCGCGTTCAGAAATATGCGTAAGTTGCTTCGCGATCGATCGGTAGGACAATCCGTGGAAGCCATAGCGACGGATGCCTTGATCGAAGAAATGACGAGGAATAGGAAGCCGTTTCTCCGACATTGGCAAAGTCGAATGGAAGCTTGTATCAAAACAGGCAACCTGCGTTGTCATGGGAAGCATGGACGTGATGGTCTGCATGACTTCCACGGCTGGTTTCTGATGCAGTGGTGCGAGACCCACAATACGCTCCAACTCTTCCGTCACCTCGGGTGTGACAATGGTCGGCTCGATGAAGTTGACTCCTCCGTGTACAACACGATGTGCGACCAATGCGGTATGCTGGACATCGACTTTGGTGAGCATGGCCGCAACGGCTTCTTGGTATCCGTTCTCCACCCCTACTACGCCATGACCAATCAATTGGTCATCTGCATAGGTCGCAAATTTAAGCGTGGACGAACCAGCGTTGAGTACTAGAACAGAATTCGATCGCATGACCTCGGTTACCATCAAGCGATCCAAGTGGGTTCCCAGCCTTTTCGGTAGGGTTTCGTAAGCCATTCTGCAGCTTTCGCATGATTGGTGATCTTGAGCGCTTTCGCATCCCATTTGAGTTCCTGCTCTGGAAAGCGAATACCGATTGTCCCAAGCAAGACAGCTTCTGTGAGCGGCCCGGCATAGTCAAAGTGCGATGTTGTTTGGCCCACGCCGCGGCAGGCGTCTGCCCACTGGACATAGTGGTCCACCTCCTTAACCACGGGAATGGAGTTTGCTGGAAATTTTTCTTCGGGGAATAGCTTGGGCATCGCGACGTGCGGAATGACTAATGAGCCCTTTTCGCCTAGGAGGACCGAACCGGCGTTTGGCAATTTATAAGAGGCAGGTAGGTCGCCAAGCATTTCACGGTTAGGCGACACATTTATGCCGTCGTACCAAGTGACGCGAATGGTCTTGCCAACGGTGTATTCCGTGCCAGGGAATTCGTATTGCACGGTAGCTCTATCGGTCCAAGTATCCGGCATTAAGGTCGGGGCGGTTGCTTTGAGACTCGTTGGGGACCCCAGCGACAGCGATTTAAAGACAGGGTCCAAAATATGGCAACCGAAGTCCCCTAATTGGCCGGTACCGTACGCTTGCCAGCCTCGCCAGTTGAATGGGTGGTACATTCCCTCTTTGTAAGGTCGCTCGGGTGCAACACCTTGCCATAAATCCCAACGTACATGATTGGGGATTGGGTCAGCACCGTCCGGACGCGGGATGTGCCTGGGCCAAGCTGCCGTTCCGCCTTGCCACGAATGGACTTCTTTCACCTTGCCGATCATTCCAGAATGGACGATTTGGACTGCCGTGCGATAGGCCGAGTGCGACTGAATCTGATTGCACATTTGGGTGACCAGTTTGTACTTCTTGGCTGCCAACTGCATTTGCCGAGCCTCGAAGACGGTATGCGTGAGCGGTTTCTGGCAAAACACATGCTTGCCGAGTTGCATTGCGGCTAAGGCAATAGGCGCGTGCATGAAGTCGGGGGTCGATACCAATACTCCTTGGATGTCCTTCGAGTCATCGAGTACTTTCCGCCAGTCTTCGTATTTTCTGGCGTTCCCGTATTTTTCAGCAGCCCGCCCCAAGTGGTTCTTCGAACTATCGATGTCACACAGACTGATCACCTCGACATCGGGACTCACTGCAACTTCCGTAAGATCGCTCCAGCCTTTTCCGCCCGTTCCGATGCTTGCAATTCCTAGGCGGCTATTGGCTCCATAGACGCGTGAGTACTGAAACGCGGGGAGGGCAATCGCCGCCCCAGCAAGCGTGGCGGACTTTACAAAGGTTCGACGGTTGAGCTTCAGCGGCATGGCGATTCTCCGGCGGGGTTTTAAGGTTGGCTTCCTTTTTGGAAAGATCAATTTTACCGAAATTGGGATTGCAAGTAGGTGACACAGAGCGAGAATCGCGAAAAATGCATCCGCATTCGGTTCACTCAACATACTAGATCGGGCCAAGTCAGAATGGAACTGCCACGAGTCCTTCGCGTTCGCCAACGTTTTGAGGCAACACCGCCGGTCGACATCCAAGCGGCGTTGGAGGTCGAATTCTTGAAGGTGCGCGATAAGATCCGCGCGGGGGATCGCATTGCAGTTGGCGTAGGAAGTCGCGGTATCACCCACTTGGCATCAATCGTCCTTTCGGTCCTTGATCAAATCCGAAAGTTGGGAGCGACGCCATTCATTTTTCCAGCCATGGGAAGTCATGGTGGGGCAACTCCGCAAGGCCAACGCTCGGTCCTGGCCACGTATGGAATCACCGAAGACGCGATGCAATGTCCGATTCGGGATTCCATGGAGGTACGACAGGTCGGCGTTTCAAACGATCTAATTCCAGCTTATTGCAGTATCGACGCCCTGGACGCCGACGGCATCCTTCTCATCAATCGAATCAAGCCGCATACGGATTTTTTTGGCTCCTTGGGTAGTGGGTTAATCAAGATGTGCGTCATCGGGTTGGGGAAGCGAACCGGCGCTACGGCGATGCATCTCGCGGCCACCCAATTTGGCTACGAGAAGATCATTCGTGGACTGGCAAACGTGGTGCTTCAAAACGCCCCGGTTCTAGGTGGCGTTGCAATTATCGAAAACCAATTCCACGATACGGCCCGTCTTCTTGTCGTACCCAAAGAAGAAATGGAGTCCGCCGAAACAGACTTGCTGTGTGAAGCCAAGTCGTTGATGCCAATGCTACCCTTTGATGAAATCGATTTATTGATTGTCGACCAAATCGGCAAGAACATCAGCGGCGCCGGGATGGACCCAAATGTGATCAACCGGAGCATCCACGGCTATAACAGCCTTCCCATGCGAGGTGATCGCGCTGCCCCATTCATTCGCAGGATATTTGTGCGAGGTCTGACCACGGAGACTCATGGAAACGCGATTGGAATTGGCCTGGCCGATGCGACCACGACACGACTCGTCCTGGCCACCGACACGCAGGTTACCAACATCAACGCGCTCACGTCGCTGACCCCTCAAAGCGCCAAGGTCCCAATTTCATTTGCGACAGATCGCGAAGCCATCGAACGGTTGCTTGCCTCGCTGCCGCTCGCAGACGCACACAACGCAAAAATCGTACGCATACTCGATACGCTTTCGGTTGCAGAAATGCAGATCTCCGAGTCGCTCTGGTGCGAGTGTGGGACCTCAGCCAACTTGCAAGCACTTAGCGAATTGCGTGAGATTGGATTCGATGAAGGTGGGGATTTGTGTAATTGACATGCTTAGGCAAGCGGCAGCCTTGATTATCCCGGGAGGGAGAGGCTCCTGCCGAACCAACGCCAAGCTCGGCAGGAGCCTCGCTCTCCCATTGAAACCCTTGGCAGGTAGTTTTTACTCTGCCGTTCGCCTTAATGAGTAAGATCGCGTCACCTGCATGAAACAGCTCGTTTCGATCTGCCACTTGTCTTAGGCGAGCGGCGATGTAAAAACTACCAATCACAACCCGAAACGTAAGTGAGTGACCCGCGAAATTGTCCCACGCTTACACTTCGGGTTGGGATACTCCAATCTGCCACTTGTCTTAACGGAACATGGTGGGGTGCGTGATATCGAACAACCGACCCGACTTATCCAATCGCAAGTGGAATTGACCAGCAACTCCAGTGATCATAACCGTTACGTGTTGGGTTGCGTCGCTTGCGCTTCTATGGATCGGGGCTGTCACCATCCAGCCTTCCGAAAGCCCCATCATATCGAGAAGCTCTTTTGCCTTGCCTCGAACGTTGCCAGTCCGCGCCGATTTGCAGGCTTCTAGACTGTCCACCACGTCGTTGACGCTGATTCGTGTTAGTTGTTGCCCCGCTGTTCCCGCGTATTGGCCCCCCGATTTTCCGAGGCGACGAGCCATCCGGCTGACACCATACCGATCCACCAAACGGATCCGTTCCATCCTAGTAAGGTAGCGGGCAATGTGGCGTCGAATCCCAGCAAGGTCATCCAGGAATTTCCTGACCAAAGCAAGATCCTGCTTGCCCACGGTACCCTGGATCGCTTGCACCGCTTCATCGATCTGCTTAAGCGGAAGTTCCAACGCACGAGCCAAACGGACATTGCGTCCCGCTAAGCCAACAATGTCTTCGATGGCTTTTCGATACCTACTAAACTTCGCAAGCTTAAGCGCATCGCCAACAGGAACAATACTGACAAAACTGATCGCCGCACCAATAAGGTCACCGCGAAGAAGTGAGATAAAACCACTGGCAGCATCCGCCGCCGGATTCACTAGTCCCACAAGATCCAGTGCTAGCTGCACAATGTCCCATCGGGTACTTTGAGGAACATCGTCTAAAAGTCGCAAAAGCTCTTCCCGCGACAACTTGCTTGCTGAAGTTACTCCCATTTGGACTACACCTTATTTAGTGACAACCAACTCACATCGCCGGCGCATTTGAGTGTACAAGCCATCGAAATGGATCCTGAATCGTGCGTCGAAAGCCGGATCTAATCGTTGTCGCTCGAAGCCAATCAAAGTTGCCTCGAAATCCGAAAAAATGCGACACTAAGGCGAGCGGCGATGTAAAAACTACCAATCATAACCCGATACGTAAGTGAGGGACCTGCTGCATTATCCCTCGCTTACGCATCGGGTTGGGATAATCCAATCTGCCGCTCGCCTAATCACTTTCGCCACCACGGATTGCATGCAATCGTACGCGCGCTTGTTGAAGTGAACCGAATCGAATTTCAATCCTGCACTATGACGTGGATTTGGTTTGGAAGAAGGCCCTTAATGGATTGAAGTCTGCCGTCGGGCCATTGTATTTGCAATTCCACTTTAGCGGCTGAGTCTTGCCATCCAAAGTGCAATCGGCTACCAAAATGAGATTGGTATCCTCGGCCACTCCGCACCTCCGCGGTCTGCGTCCATTGATCCGTGATTACCTTTACACGTGCGCCTACAGCGCTGCGATTGGCCGATCGTCCCCTCAAGTCCAATTCGATCCATCGATTCTTACTTTCGGTTTGGTTTTCTAAATATTGGGCTGCTGCATCGCAGTTCAAAACCACGCAATCAATGTCTCCGTCGTTATCCAAATCGTCGAACGCAGCCCCACGACTACTGGCAGCCTGATCGAGAGCCACGCCAACTTGAGCTGTTACGGATCGAAAAAATCCACGACCCGTGTTCTCCATCACACAGTTGCGAACGCCGTAGTCGGTCCGAGGATCGATCTCCTTGGCGTTTTCTAGGAGATGACCGTTGCAGATAAAGGCGTCTCGGTCTCCGTCGCAATCGAGGTCCACGAGCCCGATTCCCCATTTCACATGGGGCAAAACCTCCTTGCCGATCTGGCTTACTCTGGCGACGTCCTCAAACAGCCCTTGCCCCACGCATCGAAAGTGCATCATGATTTGGTCTGCGTAGTCCGTAACGACCAAGTCTTCTAGTCCATCGCCGTCCAAATCGCCGGCATCGACGCCCATACTACCATTGGCCGCCCCACGTGCGTCGAACGCTAAGCCGAATTGAACCGCTTCTTCGGTGAAGGATCCGTGTCCATTATTGCGATAGAAAAGATTCGCAACTCCGTCACAACACACAAAAATATCGCTGTGGCCATCACCATCAAAATCGCCGGCGACAACGCCCATGCTCGGGCCAGCCACCGATGCAATCCCCGACTGCACACTGATGTCGGTAAAGGTACCGTCTCCGTTGTTCCGAAATAGACTATCCGTTTCCGGTGGAAAGTCTCTTGGACCAGGTGAATATGGAAACGCACTGGGTGCAAGTCGGTCGTGACGCTCATAAGAAAACTGAACGTAATTAGCGGAAAACAAATCGAGGTCATTGTCATTGTCTATGTCAATAAATGCGACACCTGCACCGAACCGCTCACCGTCTGCGACTCCGGCGCGTGCGGTGACATCAGTAAAGGTCCCGTCGCCGTTGTTCTGAAGCAACACGTCCGCACCATAGTTGGCAATACACAAATCCTCGAAGCCGTCGTTGTTGAAATCTCCCGCCGTGACTCCCAATCCGTAACCGGACTCGACACATCCTGCTGGCGCAGTTACGTCAGCAAAAGTGCCGTCACGCGAGTTTAGGAACAGTTGGTCGGTGGGAGCGGAACCGAGTGTCGCTCCGCGTAACGCCGCGCCATTTAGCAAATACACATCCAACCAACCGTCGTTGTCCGCATCGAATGTCGCCAGTCCTGCACCGACCAATTCAACCAAATACCTTCCTCCGGAACTGCCGTCCTGGTGTCGAAACAGCAATTTTGATTTGGCCGTAGAATCAGAGAACCGGATGTTGGATGAAAGTGCAGGAGAAGGTCGGTTCGAATTTTGACCAAAGCCAGGAGTTGCGAACCAAAGCAGTGACGCAATGGAAAAAGCAATCCAACCTGCGAGGTAGTGGCCAGGCAATCGACTAGGGGCCGAGATCATTACGGTTAGCTTTTTCAAGTTCATCCGCTTTCTGGATTGCAGCGATAAATTTGTCTTCCAAGCCTTCGGCCCGATAGGTGGCCGCCAACAAACGGAAGGCCGCCGGGCTTGGCTGCCGCTCAACCACTTGCATCGCGAGGGCTCTGGCCTTGGTGAAATTGCGCAGGTTCAAGTAAAGCTTGGCTGAAGCGGCTTGAGCAAGAATACCTTCAGGATCCATTGCTACAGCATCATTGAGCGTTTTTTCAGCGAATCGGGCATCTCCCATCTGCATGGCAACGCTGGCTAGATTCGTGTAGTTCAATAGATTCTTCGAATCGTACTCGATCAATTTACTGAGAAGGAGCCGCTGATCAGGCAATCGTTCCTGTCGACGAGCAACATACAGGAGTCCACTGTAGGCTTCCACGTTTCTAGGGTTCAGCTCCAGTGCTCGCAAGTAGAGTTTGTTGGCGTCGTCGAGTTTTTCGTTGGCCTCCGAAATAGTCGCCGCAGAGATGAACACATCAGCTGCAATTCGACTCAAAGCCGTGTCATATCGATCTTGAAATGGTTCTTGTTCGGACGGTTTCGATTGTTTGAGCTTCGTCATGGATTCTCGAACGGCAGCAGATTCCTGAAGCTTGCCTTGTCGCATGAGTGCTGCGTTCAAAGCAAAGAGAACCGGTTCCTTTTCGCCGCCGATTTCTATCGCGCGTCGCAAACTGATTTCCGCGTCCGCGGGCTTGTTGTTTTGATTCTGAACGCGGCCCAGCGCAACCCAAATCTCGCCGTTTTCAGGGTAAGCCAGAGCGGCCTGTTGCAATCGCTGCAATGCACTATCGAGATTGCCCGCATTCTCAAACGCTTCTCCAAGTTTGAGAAGCATTTCTGGAGAGTTGCCACCCAAACTTTCCGCTTTTCCCAGAACTTCGATCGCATCCTCATTGCGACCTTTATCCATTAACAAAGTCGCCAGCCCAACGTACGGCCCCATATACATCGGATTCACTTCGAGGCACTTCTTCCAAAGTTGTTCCGCAACCTCAAATTGCTTGAGCTCAAATTGTACTTGGGCGGCCAAATGAAAGCAGGCTGCATCATTTGGGTAATCCACCGTCAGCGTTGTGGCTAATCGCTTTAGCTCAAGCTGAAGATCCGCAACGTTGATGTCTTTTCTTTCCAGGCTTTCCGGTAATTCAAGCGTCGGCAGGAGTTTGGCAGACTCGGTTGGCTTTGGCTCTTCAGTTGCAGCGTTTTGACCTTCCGGATCGTCTGAATTTCGATCTGGTAGCGGAATCAAGAATCCCACTACCAGTGTGACAGCCAACCCCAAGCACAGTCCTATCTTAGCGGCTCGATAAAGCTTGCCGTTCTTGGCAGAACCCTCTAAAGAACTCGATCGCCGAAATGCTTGATGCTTAGTCATGACCGTGGCGAATCTCTATTTGCTCTCCAATTTGAAGTCAATGGTTTCGGATGACTTCCCAACGGTTGCCTTGAGGGTTCCCCCGGTACTGTATTTTTCAGGAATAGTACCTTTGGGTTTTTCCTTGTAGGCTGCACGATTGGCACCGCCGGCCATCTGCTTTTTGTAGGCTTCGATATATTCAGGTGTCCCTTCCGCTAGTCCTGCCATCGGATTGGAAGTATCGACCGGCTTTTCGCGAGACTTGATCTTCACGGAGTATGACCCTGGAGCTGCACCGACTCCTTCTTGGCACGCCAAGGTATATTTTCCGTTCATGTCAGTCGAACTAGTGGAAACGAGTCCGCCGCTGTCTGACACAAACGTCACAACCGCATCGACCGCGGGTGCTCCATCTAGAGTCACAGTTCCACTGACACGCGTCACATTTGAGCCGCCACATCCTACTAGGAGGAGGATTGGCAAGAGTGATAGGAGGTTCTTCATTTGAGTAAATTATCCAAAAAGATTGGTTCGGTAATGAAAAAGCGACCACGGAACCGTGGTCGCTTTAGAGTCTAACGTGCTCGGATTTTTAGTTGCTAACGTTGGCAGATGGTTCTCCACCGCCCTTGCTACCTAATGCACCCCAAACACCGTATGCAGATGGACCACCATAAATTTCCTGGAATCCAGGCATCTGTTGTACGGTGGCCGTGTTGCCGGTATCGATGGACTGCGAAATAAACTGAACCGAGCCATCTCCCATGGCGATGTTGCCGCCGCCCGTATGGAAACTAGAGATCGAACTCATGTCTTCATTGTCATCGCCCCAACCCCATGTGCAGGAAGGACTATTTGGTGGCAACATGGTTGTGAAGCCAACAAAGTAAGGTCGTCCATCCCATGCTCGACCGGAGTGTGGACGCTGAATTTCGCGAGTTGGCGCGACTAGCTTGCGACGTCCGCCGACGTTTGTGACTCTAGCCAAACAGTCAGCAGGAGCCCACGCTCGCATTTCTTGAGCGACCCCTCCGAGAACGTCATCGATGCCACCACCGCCAGCTCGTTCACCCAACATAACCGTGTTGGACAGTCCGTCCTTAATCGAAGCCATAGACAAGTATCGATTGATTTGGAACATGCCGCGATTATCTCGCGTTCCCCAGGCACTTGGCGGGAAATGATTCTGGAAGTATTGGTCACCCATGCAAACCTTATAGTTCAGCAAACAAGGGCTTTCGTTTCGGTTCGGTGGTGGTGGATCGGATGGGCAAATAAAACCAGAAATGTCCGAAGTCCAGTTCTTTTGATCCAATCCCCAAACCTTGGACGGTGTGTCGTCATAGGCCCAGTCCGCTTGTCCAGCCCATGGTCTTGGAAGACCGGGACCCGATGGTCTAGCACGCGACATCATGGCAGAGTAACGCGGCCCCTGTTCGATATAGGGGAGAATAGAAATCGTATAGGCATAACGAGCCCATATATCCATCCCCATCCCCGGAGCCGAGCCATTGAGGTCACCGCCCAAATGTCCCAACGCCGGTAATCTTTTGAATGCCGACTCATAATTATGCATCGACAACCCCAATTGCTTGAGATTGTTTCCACATTGCATTCGACGCGCCGCTTCTCGAGCAGCTTGGACAGCCGGTAGAAGCAAACCTACCAAAATGCCAATAATTGCAATGACTACCAGAAGTTCTACAAGCGTAAAACCTCTACGTTTTCTTAACATAAACAACCTCCGTTGATCGCAAAAAACAAAAAAGACACTAGCCACAGTAACGAGACGAATCGTAAAAAAGACTTTGCCGAACTTTCTATTCGACCAAAATCCCGTGAAGTTGTCAAGAAATCTCCATTTAATGCGTGCCGAATAACCCGAAAAATCCAAACAATCTCCAAATCCCATCCGTTCGTCCACATTCAATCATTATTGGGCGAGCGGCAGGTTGGAGTATCCAACCCGAAGTATAAGTTTTGAAGGTACCTATTGTGTTCAGGGCCGAAGGCCCGTTCATTTGCCTAGCCCAGGCTGAAGTTGGGCCTTTGGCCCAAAATACATCAAAACGCGCAATTTCAAAAAAAGCCGCTCGCCACAGGTGTTGCGGTTGAGTTGCTAAACCTCAACCGTCGGTCCCAATTCCGCTTTCGGAATTTGCTTCGTATGGCATCTACCTGCCTGCACGAGTATCAAAGTGAAAACGCTTAGGTTTATTGCCAGCATGGCAAGAATTCGATTTGCGGCCCATCCTGGATAAACGTTGGATGGTTTTTCCAACGGCGTCGCTACCCCATGTAGCAGCGAAAACACGGTCACGCCAATCACCAATCCCAACATCCCGCCTGCAAGGCATTCCACCAATTGCCGCGTCACGGATCCGCTGAGCGAGCATGCGATCGAAGCTGCAACCGCAATCGGAAGCATGATGGCCGCCCAACGGGATATCCAATACGTGCTTGAGGCTCCTTGATACTCGATCATGGCTTCTTGAGTTTGTCCCAAATACGCACCAAGCGCACCTGCGCCTGCCCCAAGTATCAATCCAGCCACC
The DNA here is from genome assembly GCA_031372345.1 of Pirellula sp. Lineage (GTDB taxonomy): Bacteria > Planctomycetota > Planctomycetia > Pirellulales > Pirellulaceae > JBKCUI01. Next base: position 3,823 of record JANMLD010000092.1, on the reverse strand, counting down.
AGTCCACGCCATCTCGAACTGGCCGCGGGATTGCCGGCCAAACCAGTAAATCCAGCCATTACCGCCCCCCAAATGCCAAAGCTGACCATGTCGCACTTCAGTACCTCAAATCGGTACTCCTGCATCATCTCCCCTGTCATCCCGCCTTTGCTTTTCCCTTCCGTTTCAATGGCCGCGGTGCGAAACACGGGTCGCGTCTTTTCGACAACTATCCACATAGCCATCGTTGCGACAATGCAGGCGACGATAGGAATCACGAATCGATTGAACATAACGACGACCTCTAATGGAACCCAAAACGAAAAAGAGCTGGAAAGAAGTGCGGAAATATACTCCCGCTACACGGACCCGTCTACTTGTTTGAGCGCCACTTTAAACCTAGGCTTTCATAAAGACACAGCCGACAAAAGTAGCAGGCACGCTCCGTCGTGCCGTCCGCTCGTAAGCATTTACAGTGATTCTTGGTGAACGGCACATGGAATGTGCCTACTACTTTGACTTTTGTCCGTTGTGTCCATGAAAGGTGGCGTAGGAATTGATTCTCAACCCATAATAATCCCCCTCGTGAACAAAACACCCTCCTCACTCTCAACATTCAGCGCCCTAACGTCGATCGCGGCGATCGGTTTGGCCGCATTCGCGTGCTGGAATTCGTATTCTCTCTCACGATCCATCCCCCTCCCAACGGCGGAATCGCCAAAACTGCCATCATCTGGAGACGTTTCTACTGGAGCCGTTTCTAGTGGTGAAGCCGTTGCACCCAAGCAAGTTTCATTGGAATCCTCGGTTACCTTCCCGAAGATTCAATTCGCAGCAGACAAAGTGGGAATGGAGGCTGAAGCATTTCGTGTCGCCGAAGCCCTTATGTCCAAACGACCCAACGATCCCAAAGCCATTCACGTTGCCGCCCTTTGCAATTCACAATTGCATAAGACCACGGAGGCTCAGAAGCTGTGGCTCAAGTGTATCGAACTTAGCCCAAAAACCGAGACGTTTTACCTAAATGTTGCCGCCAATGCACTCTACCGTGGCGAAACAGAATTAGCGCTTGAGACGCTCCAAAAGGCGATGGCGAACGGGCTCGATTCTGCGGACATCACGCACCATATCGGGTTGGCCCTCTCCAAGTTAGGCGAAGACGAAAAGGCAGTTGAAGTCCTCAAGAAAGCTGTCCAAAAACAGCCCGCGCTGGCGGGACACTGGATGCTGCTGGGGCAGTCCGAACTGAAGCTCAATCGCTTGGAGGACGCAAAGACGAGTTTGAACAAGGCCGTTGAGCTTGGGGTGCGTAATCGGGCTGTTTATCTTGCGTTGCTAAACACCTCTGTGCGCTTAGGAGACAAAGTCACGGCCGGTGTCTATCGCGAAAAAATTGAGGAGTCGGGAGATCAGTCCGTTAGCGACGGACGCGAGCATTTTCGAGCCAACTCCGAAAAGGATGCCAAACGCGTTTTAGTCACGGTGCTCGGTGAAGCGAGTGTTGTCTATCGCGATGTCAACATGCTGGAGAGTGCCGAGCATACCGCATTGCGATTGCTTGCGCTCGAACCAAACAACTATGGCACATGCGTATTCCTATCGGAACTGTACCGCAGTCGCGGTATGCCAGCGGAGGAGCTAGCGGCAAGACAACGCATGCTGGAGATCAATCCATCGGATCTCGTCAATCATTTGCAAGCGGCTCGTATTCTGTCCGATGCGGGTTATCCTAAACGCTGCGAGGCGGCGATCAAGATCGTAACCACACTTGCTCCTGACCGCGCTTTGGGCTACGCTGCCATGGCTGAGTTTCTTGTGTCGCAAGGGCTCTTCAAAAGAGCAAAGTGGTACGCCGAGCAAGCCCTGGAAAGAGAACGCAGTCCAGGTGGCCTTAAGCTCCTCGAAATCATTCTCAAAGCGTCGAGTCAAGAAGCTGAGGCAAAGTGAGTATTCCGAAATGAACGAAGTAACCGCGACCTTCTGCGCACTTTGCCTTGCACTCCAGGCCGTTGCTCAGGCTCCCGTGCCGCCCAATCTCATTCGGTTGACGGACGTCACTGAAAAATCTGGCATTTCGTTTAAGCATGATTCTGGCGGTAGCGGACAGGCTTATATTGTTGAAGGTGTTGCGGCAGGCATGGCGACCTTTGACTACAACAACGATGGGTTGATCGATATTTTCTTCCTGAATGGGCGGTCGCTGAAGGGGTCGACCCCCAACCCACAATTGCGAAATGCGCTGTACCGCAACGATGGCAATCTGACTTTCACGGACGTCACCGCGGAAGCCGGACTGGTCGATAGTGGATATGGTCTGGGTGTCGTCGCTGCCGACTATGATGGCGATGGGGATATCGATTTGTATCTAAACAACTACGGTCCAAATGTACTGTATCGAAACAATGGGGATCGCACTTTTACGGACGTGACGTTGGAGGCTGGTGTCGCCAATGGAAACAAGGTCGGTGCAGGGTGCAGTTTTTTCGATGCAGACGGGGATGGTGACCTGGATCTGTTTGTGGGCAACTACATCGATTTTACCTACGAGAACCATGTCGAGATTTTGAGAGAGGGAAAACGTTACTCGGCGGGTCCCCAATACTATCGCCCAGTGCCAGACACCTTTTATCGAAACGAAGGGAACGGCAAATTTGTCGATGCCACAGAGGAATCGAATATCGGTTCCATCGCTGGACCGAGCATGGGTTTGGTGTCGGCTGATTTCGATGATGACGGCGACATGGATGTTTTTGTATGCAACGACGGCGAACCAAACTATCTTTGGATCAACGATGGCAAAGGACACTTCGTGGAATCCGGCTTGCTGATGGGAGTTGCCCTCGATTTTGACGGCCATGAGAACGCAAACATGGGCGTCGATATCGGCGATTACGATCAGGATGGCTTGGTCGATCTGTTCACGACCAATTACCAAGCTGAGATGCCAGTGATGAGACGCAACCTAGGGAGCGGCTTGTTCGAAGATTCGACCGCAAAATGTCGGATTCCCAATTCGCTCTTCCCGCATGTAACTTGGGGAACGGGTTTTGTCGACTTCGATCACGATGGCGATCTAGACATCTATATTGCGTGCGGCCATTTCGATCCAGTTGAATTGGTTGATGACAGCACCAGCCAAAAAGTCCGCAATGTGGTGCTTGAAAATATTGGTCGAAAGTACCGAGATGTGACGAGTACCAGCGGCGATGGCATGGCAGTCGTCGAGTCCAGTCGTGGCGCCTGTTTCGACGATCTGGACAACGATGGTGATGTTGACGTCGTCGTGCTTAACGCAAATGCACGCCCGAGCATTATTCGAAACGACACGGTCAGTCCAAACAGTTGGTGTCAAATCGAGTTGCGTCAGCCGGGTCCGAATCCTCAGGCCATCGGTTCAAAGGTTTTTGTGAAATACAACAAGCAACAACAGCGATTTGACACAACGGCTGGACGCGGCTACCAAAGCCACTTTGGATCGCGTGTCAGCGTAGGCATTCCCAGTGGGATTCTAGAAGCAACTGCAACCGTGCATTGGCCGGACGGTAGTCAACAGGCGTTTGAACTGAAACTGAATGCCCTAAATAGACTGGATCGGCAACCTTAGGGGTGCGATTTGCTAGACTGTTCCAGCCTATTGATTTGGTCAACGAAATCGAGCAATTTTAGGGTTGGAATCTCGAATTCGATGCGACAGCCAAACGTTGCGCAATTGTGTTTATGGCCGAAGGCCAGGTAGTTTGCCTAGCCCAGGCCAAAGGCCTGGGACTAGGCAAGAAGCAATTAATTTAGGGCTGAAGGCCCGTCCGATTGTGAAATTGCCGGGCCTTCAGCCCTAACGAATGGC
>JANMLD010000523.1:0-30377 GCA_031372345.1 Pirellula sp. | reverse complement strand
CTTAAAGACAACCGATTCAATGGAGCCAAGAATTTGAGCGATCGTTTTCCGGGTCAGTTGAGTTGATTCGGTTAGCTGTCCCAGCAAGTCGTATTTGACGGTCGATTGCACAGACTCGTTGTAGGAATCGGTATTAGTCTCTCGTAATTCGAAAGCAGAGCCTTGTCGAAGCTCATCGAATGTGGCTTGATCCTTCTGTTCTCCGGTCTGAATGGTGTACTGGAGCGGAGTTACATTCAGCTCCATATTCAAGGCTCGAACGCATTTCCCAATCAGTTCATCAGTTTCGAAATGGACCATGTAGATAGCCTTGTGGTTGATGCGTTGCCAGAGTGCTTGGAATTCCTTTTTCTCGAAATTCGAATTGAGTGGGTTTGACTTTGCGGCTCGCTCGTCGTCGATTTCGGGAAGCTGAGCATCGCTAAAGACGCTGCTTATCAGCGTGAATACTTGATCAGTATACGGTGCCAGTTCGGTCGGAAGAGCGGCCAGCGTCCCAGACTCCTTGGCCTCATGGAACGCGTTGGTGATTCGATCCGAGGTGTCCGTGTAGTCGTTCTTGACCAGGTATCGGGAAATCAGCTTCGCGAGTTGCGGTGTGACGGGAACATCTCCGGTCTCGGTTCGGAATATCTTGCCGGTGAAGTAAGCTTCGTCGGCAACCTTTGGGCGCTCGGAAAGCGAATTGCTAATATCCTTCTGAAGTGCAGAAACAAAATCCTTGTAGCTTTCGCTAGCGACCACGGTCAAAACATTGACCTGATGGACGGTGGCTGGGTCATCCTGTCGATCACCGAACTGATTGACAGCCAATCGCATCCCCCGCCCTACTTCCTGTCGGCGTGAAACTGTGTTGTCGCTGTGTTTGAGAGCGCAAATCACGAAGACGTTTGGATTGTCCCAACCTTCTCGCAATGCCGAGTGCGAGAAAATGAATCGCGTAGGTTCTTCAAACGATAAGAGACGTTCCTTGTCTTTGAGGATTAAGTCATATGCATCGACATCGTCGGTCTCGCCTTTTGACTCACCGGTTTTCTTAAATGCCGGATCGACTAGTCGGCTAGTTTTCTTGTCGATGGAAAAGTACCCGTTGTGGGTTTGGGACGGCTCAATTCCGTTTAGATACTTGTCATAGGCATCGCCAAACATAGTCAGGTTTTCGTCTCGTTGTTTGGCATACTCCTCTTCAAAAATCTCAGCGTACTCGCCTGATACCTGTCCCGACTCATCGTACATGCGGTACTTGGCGACTTCGTCAATGAAAAACAGCGTCAGGACTTTGATTCCTTTGCTGAATAGAACTTGTTCCTTTTCGAAGTGGGCTCGAATGGCCTCACGAATCTGAATTCTGCGAAGAGTGGAATCGTTGACGTCGCCAGTTGCATCACCAGCTTGCAAATCAACTCCATTGCTGAAGCTAACGGTGTTGGTGCGAGCGTCGATATCGGTAATGACAAAACCTTTGTATTGATCAAGTCCGCCAGACAGATCGAACAGGTTGTCACCTTTACCAAGATTCTTATGGACTCTTTTAATGCCACTTACTTGCTTGATTTCAAGCTCGACACGGGCGGTCGGTGGTTTTGTTGTCGAGATATCAATTGCACCGACATAAAGGTATGCGTTGGTGCCCGACAATCCTTTGACTGAGATACCGCGCACGGCAATCTTCTTCACGAGCTTTTGGTTGTATGCGTCCAGAGCATCTAGTCGATAGACCTTGTTATGCTGCGTTTTGTGGGTAGCCGAGTATCGTAGAATCATGAGTGGCTTGAATTTAGCCAACGAATCCACCGTCTTTTTTCCTTCCATCTTTTGGGGTTCATCGAGAATCAGAATGGGACGGTTGGCACTGATAACGTCGATAGGCCTGCGTGTTTGGAAATCATCCAGCTCCTCATAAATACGTCGAGCATCTTTGCCCGTGGCGTTGAATGCTTGGACGTTGATGATCATCACATTGATACCACCATCCGATGAAAAGCTCTCCAGATTATGCAATTGCTTGGAGTCGTAAACGAACACTCTTGGCTGCTTGCCGAACTCTTCAAGAAAATGGTCGCTAGTGATCTCGAATGATTTCTTGACGCCCTCGCGAATCGCGATGCTTGGCACCACGATGATGAATTTGCTCCAGCCGTATTGCTTGTGCAACTTGAAAATCGACTTGATATAGCAATAGGTTTTTCCCGTCCCGGTTTCCATTTCAATATCGAGATTGATGGGCGAGACATCCGTTGAAATAATGCCAGTTGCCTCCGGCATATTTTGCCTTCGTTGAACGGCACGAAGGTTTTCGAGAAGATGGTTGCCGCTTACTATAATCTCGCGATTCTTGAACCCCGCCAATTCATCGAAAGATTGGAAGGTAGGTGTAGCACCTGGTTTTTTCATTCCGGGATCGATGCGATATTGAACGCCCGACGAGCACGGTTGACCTTTGAAGCAATCGACGATCGAGTCAACTGCATCGGCTTGGTACGATTGTTTTTTGAATTTGAGCTTCATTTTCTCGTAGTTGCTCGTTAGCTAGAGCGGATCAATTTATCGACCTGGGTCAAATACACTTCAAATCCGTACTTGGCGAGTGAAACTTGAAAACTTGCTCAATATTGATCTTGGCACTGTCATTGGCAAAGGATGCATCACGGAAGATAGCACGAAGTGGCTTGCGGATCGCGATAACTTTGATCGTCTCCTCAGACAAATCGTTATCGAAACATGCGGCCAGTGCGTTGCCATCAACGAAGAAAACTTCATGACCAGAAATCGATTCACGAGCAATGGACAGGCATAAATCGACACCCCAATCGAGCAATACTTGGAATAGCAAGTCTTCGCTCGTCCGGTCCTGCTTAATGTTTTCAACAAGGGAAAATAGATCGCTCTGCTTAGTAGCGTCTGGCTGGTAGTAAACGTCCTTCATGTTGGAAGTGTCAAGCTTAAGCACTCGAAATCCGACGTCGAGATTTGGGGCAGTTGTAGCGTTTTCAGAAAGTACCTTCTTACCCGCTCGGCGAATACGCTCACGCCCAAGCTCTGCAATGCTCGAAAAACCTTCCTTTCGTGCGTTGCTGCTTTCGCTAATCGGTTCGTTCGTCTGAATCATAATATAACGCCGCTTGCCTTCGTCACTTGCATTTAATTTCATAACAGCATGTGCCGTTGTGCAAGACCCGGCGAAAGCGTCAATGACGGTATCATCGCTGCACAAGACCTGTTCAAGAAATTTGCGAATCAAATCGATTGGTTTTGGAAAATCAAAAACCTGTACGCCAAAGAGCCCCCGCACTTCACCCGTACCGTGGGATGTGTGAATTCCATCAATAATTGTTGGAAAAGATGTAAACTCGCTTTCTAAATCTTCACGAAACTTCTTCTCTCGCGGTCGACCTTCCGCACTTGACGGAAACAGAATGCATCCTTCGTCAATAAGCTGATTCATTCGTTCCTTGCCGTAACGCCATCCCGTGTTCTCCGGTGGACTAAATTGCAGGCCAGTTGATGGGTCGCAAATTGCATAGTGCAAATTTGGACGCTGATCCCGAGTTGCTAGGCCGAGAATACTGCGACTCATCCAGGGCCCCCTAGGATCACGGTCGGGATTCTTGTACTTGCTTTCATCACGGGTATTTCCTCGGAAACTCGCAACATCGCTTCGAGAGTAGCAAACCAAATATTCATGATCCGTTGAGATCTTGTCACCTGACCTTGCGTCAGTGAACTGACGGCACTTCCATACAAACTCCGCAAGAAATCCGCCTTCCCCAAAAATCTCGTCACATAATTTGCGCAAGTTGTGAACTTCGTTATCATCAATTGAAATGAGCACGATGCCGTCGTCTTGGAGTAGGTTTCGAGCTAGTTTTAGTCGTGGGTAGAGCATTGTCAGCCAATCGGAATGAAATCGTCCATTTGACTCCGTGTTTGCAACGAGTCGACTACCTAAGTTATCTGTTTGATTGGAACTGCCTAAATAGGACTCAAGCGATAAGTCAAATGCATCTCGATAAACAAAGTCGTTCCCTGTGTTGTAGGGAGGATCGAAGTAAATCATCTTCACCTTATTTAAGTACGTTTCTTGAAGCAGTTTTAACGCCTCTAAATTGTCCCCCTCAATAAACAGGTTCTCCGTACTGTCGAAGTTAAGGCTCTCTTCTCGATAGGGTCGGAGAGTCTTAAGTACAGGAGTATTAGATGCGAGTATGGCGTCTCGTTTACCAGGCCAGTTCAAGTGATACCTCTCCTGAGGTCCTTCGACGATTGAACTTGAAAGCTCCTGCCTTAACAAATCAAAGTCAATTTGCTGCTTGAACAAACCATCTTTTGAATTCGACTCAGTTACGCAATTTGGGAAAAACTCTTCAATTAGTGCGATGTTCCGCTCAATCAAGTTCTGCGAGTGCATCTTCAGTTTATCCATTTTGCTCCCTATTCTCCGTGCCGATTGATCGATAGTAGCTCGATCTCGGCTTGAACTATTCTTAATTCCGAATTTAGTTCCACCTTACGATTAAACTGCTTTTCGGAGTAAATCTTTGCCGTCAATTTATTTTGTTCGCTCTGTTTTGATCGAATAGCAGCAGCTCGTTCAACTACCTCTCGGAGGCTTTCGCCGGTCCGTTGCGATAGCCCAAGCAGAGGAACCAACATCCTCTCGTAAAGACTGCTCATATCCAGTACGACCGGAAGTGTTTGTCGAGTGGTATCCGACGGAATCCAATCCGTAGCAAAGTAACGGTCGACAACCCAACTTGTCGAATCCGCCTCGTTGGGTCTCTTATAGGCAGCGACGACTTTTACTTTCGAATCGAAATGAATTTCAAAGACGATGGGCGATGGTATCGATTTGTCGATGCAACGAAGTACATCCTCGCCAAGAGCGGCGGACTTTGCAGTTATCGTGAAGACCTGGACTTCGTTGACTCCCTTGCTTGCCGGTAGATTCGTGGTTTCGGGTGCAAGTTTGTAGCTCCATACCACTTGAGCCACTTGCGACACGAACTTATCCTTCACCGTTTTCGTCGGCTTCGCTCGTTCGTAAAATTTCGACTTGGGAACGATGCGATTGAACGAAGCTTTCTTGGGATACTCGAACAGCATTGCCACTACTCCTTGCCCTGAATGACAAGAAAGTTGATTAGCTCGAAATCTTCGAGGCCTGCAATGTTTCCGATCAATGCGGTTGTCCGTTCGCTTACAAACAGGCTATCGATGTCTCGCTCTTCCTTCACGTCCACCACCGACCGAATCGACTGATTCAGTAATGATGAGTGAAAACGCATGTCACGACCTTCTTGCGTCGACGCATTGAATCGATGGCATGCATCAATGACTGGTTCATCGATCCCCTTGCAGGCAACGCGAACCAAATCGAGCAGTCGCTTCACTTCCGTGTGATTGGTTACAACTTTGCCATCATTGCCGATGTAAACGAGGTAGTAAGGATGCAATCGGTTGTGCTGGTTAGTGTTGATGCTTTGATTGACATTGCGAAGTGTAAAAATCGCTCCGGCTGGTAGCCCACGTTCCTGGGCCGCTGGAACAACTGCATGCATGCCATTGGGGAGGTTGCTGAGATCGTCATTGGATTTCATGTAGTTCAACAAGTCCATGCGGAAATCGTTCAAACCAAGGTCGGTTATCGACACGCCAGTCTTGAGATCCTCCATTTCGATGACTTCTTCTTGTAATCGGCGCAATTGTTCCTTCCGATAGCCGACTTCGTTGGTTGGAGGTGTCAAGAGATTGTCGTCACCGGTTGCTGTAACGTCAGCGATAACCATCCTGTTCTCGACCCGTTCCTTGAGGTTGATGTACTCGTCCAGCGTAATGTCGGGCCAGTAGTTTATGAGTTGTATCGTCGCATTCGGCGAGCCGATACGATCGATGCGCCCGAATCGCTGAATAATGCGGACCGGATTCCAATGAATATCGTAATTGATGACGGTATCGCAGTCCTGGAGGTTTTGGCCCTCGGAAATGCAATCCGTACCGATAAGAATATCTATCTCAGCGGTTTCGGCGGGAAGAATGGATGCCTTCTCTTTCGAGCGGGGCGAGAACAGCGTCAATAGCGATTGGAAATCGTATGTCTTCTTGATGGTTGACTTGGGACTGTCGCTACCAGTGACTTTGCCTGTGTGCAAACCCTGAGATCGAAGTAGGTCAGCGGCAATGTGTTCGTAAAGGTAGTTGGCAGTGTCAGCAAAAGCCGTGAACAAAAGAATCTTTTTATTCCCAGGATTGAACGGGTATGCCAGCTTATTCGCGATTTGTGACTTGAGGTGCTGGAGCTTGGCGTCTTGATCGGGAGTGACTTTTTCCATTTCGCTCAAAAGTGACTCTATTACAGTGAGGTCAGCTCGCAAATCGTATTCCCATGATGGCAAATCCATATCCTTCAAGCTGATCTGGACTTTGCCTCCAATTTGCGTTTCGTCCAAATCGCTAAAGTCATCATCATCTGGCTCTGAATTCTCGAATGCTCGGGACACGTCCTCAACTCTGGCATCACGACCGGACTTTTGGAACGCTTCAATTTTGCTGAGCGTAGCGTTGAGCTTGAACGATTGACGCCTTAACGTGAGCCGGAACGCTTCAACGGAGCTCTCAAGCCGCTTGAGCAGATTGACGGTCATCAAGGTTTGAAGGCTCTTTTCTCGGTCTGCTTGCCGAAGCCTTCCCTTGCCTTCCACTTCCGTGTCGTACATCTCTTCATATTTTCGAAGCCTACTTGGCAGGATGTAGCTGAGCGGAGCATAGACGGCCATTTTCATCAATGACAATTGATCGAAGATAGGGTTGAAGCCGATAACGTCGGTTCTCTCAGTCAATGGGCAATGGAACGAGAGAGGTTTCCGTCGCTCTGGGAAGTTACCGATGTCCTTCATGTCGTAGAAGGTTTGAATGTGTTTACGTGACCGGGCGATTGTGACGCTGTCCAGAAGCTCAAAGAAGTCAAAATCAAGTGCGCCCAAAATCGCAGTCGCGGTTCGTTGCTCTGGCGGAAGGCTAGACCAGGTATTGAACGCAGCTTGGGCGCGACGAAAGATTTCATTGACGTCTTTGCCTGTCTTGAGCTTGGCGTTCAGCGTTTCTGAGTTGCCTTCGTACGCTAAGGCGAGTTGATTCCGCAAGTCATTGAAGCGGTTGTTGACGGGCGTAGCGGAAAGCATCAGGACTTTTGTCTTGACCCCTTCCTTGATGACCATGTTCATCAGCTTTTGGTAGCGAGTCTCGCGTTCCTTGAAAGCATCGTTGTTGCGAAAGTTATGGGATTCGTCGATGACCACCAAGTCATAGTTGCCCCAATTGACTCGGTTGAGTGGCGTTCCGAATGATTCTCCGCTTGTCCGTTGGAGGTCGGTATGACAGAGGACGTCGTAGTTGAATCGGTCTTTGCTAAATATGTTAGTTCGCAGATTGCGATTGTAAGAGAGCCAGTTGTCAGCCAACTTCTTCGGGCAAAGGACCAGCACCGAGCGATTGCGAAGCTCGTAGTATTTGACGACCGCCAGAGCCGTAAAGGTTTTCCCCAGTCCAACGCTGTCGGCAAGGATGCATCCGTTGTAGGTCTCAAGCTTATTGATGATTCCCGTTGCCGCATCGCGTTGGAAGTTGAAAAGCTTCTTCCAAATGAGACTGTCCTGGTAGCCGGTTAAGTCATTGGGCAAAACATCTTCGTTGATGTCTTCTAGGAACTCGTTGAAGATGTTGTAAAGCATCAGAAAGTAAATACGTTCGGGGGAGTTTTCCTGATAGACCGATGCGATATGGTCGCAAAGTCTGCTCGTTACATCTTCGAGTTTCTCAGGATCGTTCCAAATTTGATTGAACAGTCCCAGATAGATGCCTGTCATCGATGGTTCGTCAATCTGGTTGACGATGTTCGATACGGCGTTGCCCTGCTGGTAGCCAAGATCCACGGCTGTGAATCCATGGAGTGGTAAATAGACTGCTTGTGAATCGGGATTCTGGACACAAGCGAATTGCTGCATCGGTGCTTTGCCGCGATTGGAGCGAAATTGAGCTTTCCGTCGCATCCAATCCGCACACTCTTTGGCGATAGCCCGCTGGGTCAGCTTGTTTTTGAGTTGGATTTCGAATTCGGTTCCATAGAACCCGCGTTCGCGTTCGAGTTTAGGGATGAAGAACTCACGGCGTTCCTTTTTGATCTTGTCGGTGACTTCGTTGGGCACAAACGTCGGAGCAGTGAAGATGAATTCCAGTGATTCGACTTTCTCCAGTTCCTTTTTAAGTGCTTCAAAGGCATAGATCGAAAAGCACGAGGCAGCAATTTTGAGCTTCGACTTTGGCGCGATGGTCGTTTTGAGGTTGTCGCCCAAGAGCTGATTGATGTTGTCGATTATTTCCACGACTACTCTCCCTCCCCCTCATCAAAATCATCTTCAGCAATTGACTCTCCCGTACTGACGGCTGCCTTGCCCATGACCTTCGATATCTCAGCGATCAGAAGCCCTCGTCTCGATTCGATAAATCCTTTGTAGTCGTTTGAACGCAAATGACTTGCAACGATGTGATGGCTTTTGAGTAACTCGTCCATTCCTTCGTCGGAAAGCAAGACGTTTTTGTGGTTTTGCAATTGCAACAAATAGTCGCTTGGAGCTTTACCACCGATCATTCGATTCGCTTTGTACGAAATCGGTGTCTTGTTGAGTATCGAGTTGAACCGTTTCGGCTCGACTCCATTATTGTTGCACCAATGTTGGGGGAAGACATGATGAATATCGAGCTTGCACTCCTCCCAGTCGGATTCGTCTAACTCCCGAATGGTGCTTTGCCAAAAGATATCTTTTGCACCATTTCGCTGAATCAGTATGTTGACACCCTTGTACGCCGCACTGTTGCGAGAGCGAAGAGTATCCAGCCGACCCGGCTGGAAGTTGGCGTCAATCACGGTGGATGGTAATGCTTGGCTTCCCTGCACCCATTCCATCATGTCCTGCAAGTCCAGTGCGAATCGCCCTTCGACGGCTGAGCCATAGAGTTCGCCAAGCACTCCACACCAAAACCACTGTGAGAGCCGATCGTAGATTTTTGGTTCCAGCCATCGATCACCAAGGAGGGTCAAGATAGCTGCTAATGGAACGAGCTGTGTTCGGTATGGTAAATCACGTTTTGAGAAAAACGCTTCTTTCCGCAAGAACTTAGCAACTTTAGTGAACCCACCCACTAGCGAGTCTTTGTAAAGCTGGTACGCAGACAACGGCAGGGCGAGCACTGACTCACGCTTTGCACTCACCCCGGTAATCTGCTTGCCCGACTTCCCTGCTTGAATGTCGTCTTTTCGCAATTGGTAGGTATACAAGAGCGACAGTGCTTGGAAAAAGTCGGTCGGCTGGACATCGGCGAGCATAGGCTGCTTCGCCATTGTTTTCGCGATACCAAGAATTTTGTCTTTGGGGCTTCCAAACCATTCGTCGCGTAGATTTACGCCGTCAGCGGCGAAAGTTGCTGTGATCAGTTCAAAGACGGACAACGGCACGCCTCCAGTGTTCACTTTCTCGAACACTAGGCATACCGCTTCCTTCTTGTTGTCCTTTTTCAGCTCGATGACAGGGATATTGTAAGCCCGAAACTCATTCAGTACCTGCTTCCTAAACTCCATGTAACGCTGAAACTTACTTGGAGCAAACGAATTGAGCCCTTCTTCCCACTGGTCGGAATTGAGGATTTGGTTGCAGGGAAAAAAGAAGTTTTCAAACTCTTTTTCTGGAGTACGCAGGTCAAGCAGGATGTCGCGTCCGAAGTTGGTTTTTTTCGTTCTGTCTGCTTCGACGCTTACAATGGCGTCTTCGTAGGCAGATGGTCCATCCAAGGCTCGTTCGATATCGATGTAGTAGAATCGTTCCATCGGCTTCTTTTTATCATCGCGAGTTTTGACCGGCGACTTTAGCATCAGCACCTGTGTTAACGACGTGAGCCTTTGCTGGCCATCCAGAATTAATTGCCCTGCCTTCTCCGGAAGCACAACTGAAGGATCAAGGCCCTCAATAGGGCGAATCTTGAATTTGGCCTCACCACCAGTTTCGAGCAACATCACTGCGCCGACGGGAAATGCTCGTGCGATACTGACAAGAAGTGATCGAATATGTTCATCGTCCCATACCCAGCCACGTTGAAAGTCGGGAAGTTGGATTTGCCCATGAACAATCGCTTCCAAAATCTTGGGTAGTGCATTCTTCGTTGAGTCAAAAGTTGCCATTTTGGTGCTTCGCCAGATCCTTTGTAAACCGTTCGATTAGCAAACCATGTCGGTTTGCCCAATGCTATCAACGTTTTTTCGGCTTAGACTGCGTTTTCACGTCGTCAACCTTTATCGGACTTTGAAGCAACTCCACCAACGACTCGAGATCATCGAGTCGATAGAGCCGATAGTTGTTCATCGGATGGCGATACTCCTGTATTTTCCCAAGTGCTCCCCAACTCCGAAGAGTATTGGGAGCAACGCCAAGGCGTTTGCTCGCTTCTGCGATCGTTACGAACCCGTTTGCAGCAGTTTGCACAGCAGTTCTCCAAGCGAATGACGAAAGATGGGCGTTTCCAACATAGAAGCAAACCTTACCAGTCATTCCGAAGATTGCCAAGGTGGGTTCATTTTGGCGTCGGACCTTTTCGATGGTCGCCCTTTGGACTTCCGAGGTATTTCAGAACGACGGACAAACTGCTCTTCGCAAGTAAGGGTGGATGCGAGAAAAGATACCCGACCAACCAACACGTCGTGGAAATTCGTTGTGACGCTCGACAGTTCCATGCCTTCACTTATTTCCTGTGGATCGGTTGTCCATTGAATTCGGATTTAGTTGTTTGCCAATGTTGGAAGTTGATACCGTTAGTTGTATTTGGATCGCTTAAGCCATTCTATCATCCTTCAAGATCCTTTTGATTAGGCCGGGCACCCGTGGCAAAATCTGCTGTTTGGCTTTTTTCAAATGGAGGATGTATGGCCGATCAATTGACAATGAAAGGAAAAAACAAGGAACAAGACAACGAGACAGCGGAGCCTGTGATCGTTATTCGAAAGGGCGCTATCGCTGCCAGTATTTGGAAGCGACAGAGTCCGAGCGGATACGCTTATCACGACTTTTCACTCAGCCGATCATGGAAATCGATGAGCACTGAAAAGCAGGGGTACTCCCGCAACTTTTTCGAAACGAACGATGCTGATCTTGTCGAAGTTATCCAAAAGGCTTCTGCTGGGATCACGGAAAACCGAATCGAAGAGTCTTCTGTTGAGAAAGTCGAAGCGTAGTACCTTCTTGGCTCGGCCAAAACGACCACTGTCGATTGGTCAGGCCTTTCTCTGATTGCGCTGAGGATGCACCAATATCCAACAACGCAATTCCCTCTTAGTAAGCAGTTCTAAGGGAACTAGTAACAAAAGACCGGCACAATCCAAAGCCTCGCCTCACGGTCGGCTTCAGTCAGGTCTTCTATCTCCTCAAACGGCTTTACGATAGCTCGCTTCTACCTCAATACCGTTGGTGCGATCTTCTCGAATCCGGCTTGCTGCCTTCGCTTAGTTATTAGTTGATGCGGAAAGGCGTTGAGCACTCTATCTTATCCGCTGAATTCCCTTTGTCGAATCGGTGTTTCATCCGTTGATTAGCGTTCGACAGGGCTGTTTCCTTCCCCGTAGTACGAGAGGGTCGGCCACAACAAACGATGCGGTTTTCGGAGCTCAATACACGGCCTGGCTGTACCCCTGTGAACGCTTCGCCTGAGCGGTTGCCCGTTCCGATGCATCACTTGGGGCGAAGTTTGTTGGCTAAACTTTGACTTGTACGACTCTTTCATTCGCTACTTTCCAACGCTTGCGTAGACGCACCGTACTCGTACTCGATTCCGGTCCTGTACTCCGAAGAATCCACAGCAACAGACTTACCTCTCGCAACAAGCTTGGGCAACATAACTATCCATGGTCGCACCATCATCGGTTGTGAAAGCCAATCCCAAAAGCGACAGCGAGAGCATCCTAACGTGGGGAAAACCCGCTTCCTTCTAGCGAGGTCCCACCGCTTTGCTAACGGCAATCCAAGCGGTTGATAACCGGGCCAACTCGGCCTTGGCCCGCATCGAGCACGATGGTTTTCGCCTTAGTTATACTAACTTATATATACTTATACTTGAAAACGGGTATAACCAAGTATAGGTCAATATAATCTTGAGGAAAACCCAATGGATCCACTGAAAAACCCTTATTCACCTGGGGCCGGTTCGCCTCCACCGTACTTGGTAGGACGAGAACCTATCTTGGAACAGGCAAAAATCCTACTTGGACGTGTTCAGCTGGGGAGGCCGGAAAAAAGTATGCTTTTGACCGGACTTCGAGGCGTTGGAAAAACCGTCTTGCTTAACGAAATCGACCAGATCGCTGAAAAGTTGGGCTACAACACCATTCTCGTGGAAGCACACGAAGACAGGGGACTCGGAAGCTTGCTCGCACCACAGTTTCGAAAGCTCCTATTTGAACTCGATCGAAAAGCAAGGCGAAATGCATCGGTAAAACGTGGTTTGGCCGTGCTCAGAGCATTCATTGGGGCGATAAAAGTGTCGGTGGGTGATTTCTCTTTCGGACTTGACATTGAGCCCGAGAAAGGAACAGCTGACAGTGGCGACTTGGAATTGGATCTGCCCGATCTATTCGTGGTTATTGGAGAGGCAGCCAAGAATTGCGGAACGTCGGTTGCCATACTCATCGATGAGCTCCAGTACTTTGATGAAAAAGAACTTGGTGCATTGATAATGGCAATGCATAAGCTACAACAAAAACAACTGCCAGTCGTGTTACTGGGGGCTGGCTTGCCAATTTTGCCTCGACTTGCTGGCGACTCGAAATCTTATGCCGAGCGGCTTTTTAATTTCCCTCAAATCGGTGCATTGAATGTTGTCGACGCAGCCAAGGCATTGCAGCAACCGGCAGCGGAATCAGGAGTAACTTTTTTGAATGAGGCTCTTGAGGAAGTCTATCGGTTGACACGAGGCTATCCCTACTTTATTCAAGAATGGGGTTATCAATGCTGGAACACGGCTGTGTCAACCCCCATCGACATTGCCGTGGCGCAGCAAGCCTCCTCAATCGTTTTGCCTCGCCTCGATCAGAATTTTTTCCGAGTACGCTTTGATCGCCTTAAACCTGGCGAGAAAAAGATGCTTAGGTTTATGGCAGAGCTCGGCCCTGGCCCGTATCGGATGGGTGACCTGTCCGAAATAATGAAGACTAAGGTCACGAGTCTTGGTCCTAGACGAGCAAGTCTCATTCAAAAAGGAATGATTTACAGTCCTGCCTATGGAGAAGTTGACTTCACCGTCCCAATGTTTGATTCCTTCATGCGCCGTGCAATGCCCGAAACGGACGTAGGAATTGGAAAGCAAGTGAATCATGATGAATAAGTCAGCGACTGGGGTCCGGTCCGTTTATCGCTCTGTACCGGGGGTGACGATTCCTTTTTCCTTTTGGACCGGTGCTAATTCGTCGGTCGGTTCAGCAGTATTCATCGATGGTTTTTTCTCGCTACTCGCCGCTTGGGTTTTGGAACGTTGCTCCTCCAACCCTTGCTGCACTTTTGTTAACAAATCCCGCTGGATCTGAGCTTGTTCCGTCTGCTCCAATTCTTCGTACAGCGCGATCAGCTTTTCCCTTGTTCCGATCCGTTGTGGAGAACTTGACAGAGCGACCAAGTAGCTGGCTACCGAGTCATCTTTTCGTTTAAGAGCGGCTAGGATATCCCCTCTCGAATCGTGAAACTCCGAAACCAATGGCGAAATCTCGATTGCACGGTCAATCAACTCAAGCGACCTATCCAAGCCTGGTGGTACCGCTTGAGTGTACAGCATGGCCAGGTTGTTGAGCGCAAGGGTCATGCGTGGCAATTCGGCTAAAACGACTTCATAGTCGTTGATAGCGCTTGCAAGATCTCCTCGCCGAAACGATGACTCAGCCAATAGTAAGCGTGACACGAACGAAGTTCCCATAGTGGCAATCCGTACGCGAAGCGCTTCTACAGTCGCTTCGTTTTGCGAGATCCCCATTTGAGCCAAAGCGCTGAGTTCTTCTTGAATCAGGATGTTGGTAGGATCGATCGCGATAGCCATGTCCAAGTATTCCAAATTGATTTGAACTTGGTTGTTTAGTCTTGCAGAACTCGCACGGAACTTTAGGCGAAAGGCGTCGGAAAGTGCGCGACCCAACTGAGGCGATTGCGGCAATCGCTTGTAGCCTGCTTTTAGGACTTCAACCGCGTTGTCGATTCTATTGGTGAGCACATACGCTTGGGCAGCGGTTACGATGTTGTCTTCGCTCGATTGGCCTGTCTTATCAGTCACCTTTTCGACTAGCAAATCGGCTGTCGCTTTGGCTTGGGCTGGAAGTCCATTTTGGGTGTAGACTGCGATGGAACTCAGGAGCAATTTGGGATCAAATTGAGCGGCACGTTTTAAGAACTCTTGGGATTCTGCGATCTTGTTTTCTTGCTGCAGCAATTGTGAGTACACGAGGAGGAGCACAGGCGGTACGCCGTCGCCCGAGGTCCCGCGTTTGAGATGAAATTTGAGTGTTTCTATATTGATCGGTTCCCCCCGCTGCCCTCTGTCGATGAGGTCTGCCGCTAGCCACGTATGCGCTTTCGGATGTCCATTGCCTTTCAAGGGAGCCAAGCTCTCCATGATTTGTCGAGCACTTCCGCGACTACCGAAACGGGACATCTGATCGGCCACGTAGTACCTGGCGGTTTTGTTGTTTTGATTGAGTTGCAACACGCGTCGAAAGAGCATGTCGACCACCGCAGGTAGTCGCTTTGCCGATTCCTCGCTTTTGGCATTGTCTGCCGTCTCTGCATTGGTTTTCGGCGCATTTGCTAACGCAAGCTCCTTGTTTGCACGATCCGCATACCACGCAACCTTGGCATTCCTATCCGACAGTTTCCCAACGGCCACGATCGAACCCAAGATAAAAACAATCAAAAACACCGGCAGGATTGCAAAAACGGAAAGCCATCGACGTGTTCGCCGCCAAGACGTAAACCAATCCAAAAACTCGCCGGCTAAATCGACAGGCGAGAACCAAATCCACTGGAACCAGTTGGTGGCACGTCGGATTTCTCGTTGATTATTGTCAGGTTCGTCTTCCAACTTTTTCTTAAAAAACACGGGCTGACCTACTTTGCTTTCTTGAGTGCACTTTCACTCTGTTGCCGAATGCTTTCAAAGATTTCAATGAAGAGCGTTCGATTGCGTTCGATTTCAGAATCGGTAAGTTCTCGCCCGGACTCAAATAGCACTTGGACACAGCAGGACCTCGGCAATTCTACGGGACGCTTGTTCTGAATTCTCGCAAAGATATTGATTCTGGTCGACGTATTCACTTCGATTGGTCGCTCGACAGGAACTCCGTTTTCGTCAAAAAAAGCATACCAAACGTAACCGAACAATCCGTATTGGTTTTGCATTTTGAATTCCTCGAGCGTCCATTTTTTGGTCGCACTAGGTATCGTAACCGGTTTGATTTCAATGATTTTCCAGCCAGCGGCTTGGTAACCAGTCCAAAGTGTATTCCACCTAGCAAACGGAAAAACCAAGGCAGCAAAAACCTGATTCCCGCGATCGTCGAACTTCCATGCATGTGAATACCTGCCGCGGGGGTCGGTCGACTTCTGCGTAGTTGGGGTAAAACTGATTTTTCGAAGACTGCCAAATTGGTCTGGAAATGCGTCCTGCGATGGAAACCCAGCTGCTTTTTCATCGCTAATACCAGTAAAGACGATGTCGTTGGCGGTAAAGAAAACGGCGTACGCCGAAATCATTCCAACCATGAGGCACAAAAGACTGGGGATAAGCATCGTGACAAAACTAGGTCTCCAGGTCGTGGCTTTTTTCCACGGGGCAGTAGACGGCGCTTCCGTGTGTTCGGAGGGCAAGGTGTCTTTGTTCGTTTGCGGCCAAGCGGTTAGCCACTGGTAAAACATCGTTAGCTTGTTTTGCACCCTGCCTTCGGAGCTGGGTTCTAAAATCGCATCGATGGAAACGTACCAAAGCAACAACGCCAATATAGATAAAGTAGAAGCCGTTATGGCGACAGCGATAAAACCCAAGCCAGTCATAAAATTACTATCTAGTTTTTCTATCCCGATCGCCATCACCAAGAGTCGAACGAAATTTCCAAACACAAAGAAAACGGGAATCGAGACTAGAGTCATTAGCCCAGCCAGCAACGAACATCGTCGCCAAACGAGAAAACCTAGTCCGATCGCAGTGAATGCGTAGATGCTGTCCGCTCCTCCACAAACCTCGGAACCTAGGACTTTGGTGTCTGCAATTTGTAGAACATTGCCCTCGACAATATGGGGGACGCCAATGGCATCCAAAAATCCGCTACAGGCTGAGATAGAGATGGCCTGAAGCCGAAAGTTAAGCTGCATGTCTTGTCCACTCGGCAGCGGAACGGCGATAGCAAACAAAGAACAGATAGCCACTATCCGGGTCCATTTGGCTCCACCAAAGGCGGCCAGCGACCACGCTGAAGCAACGACAACCGCAGCAAATTGCACAATCCAAGGTGAATAGAGGTAGGTGCCCAACACCGAAAACCCAATGCCGCACCAAACAAGAAAAACGGCCATTCTTGCTCTTGGAACACTAGCGGGGCGATAGTCGCATGTCCGAACGAGAAGCCAAATCCCAAGGGCTATCGGGAACGGAAAATAAAGCAAACTCTGCTGCTCGATAAGCCTCCTTCCTTGCAAAACCAACAACGGACTCATGCTCAAAAGTGGCACGATTAGGCCCATAAAAAACCATAATCGCAGTGACTTCTTCTCGGTCGAATCCAACTGCCTTCCGTTCCTTGGTACGACACTCTTCGTTGTATCCAAAGTCTCCATGCAAACACTTGTTTCGGCTGAAACCAATCTATTCATTTCTGTTCTCAACCTTAGGCTGCATCGAAACCATTTTGGGGACCAAGCGAATTTTACTCCGGGAAACAAAAACACATTAGATATCAATCCGGATTTTGTATGATGGGTCGTGTTCTAATTTCCGATTACCCGGGCTTTTTTCTTTTTGCAACCTGGGCTTCCAATGACTGGAGAGCCGAATTCACCGACGACTGATCCGAATTGTTTAGTTTAGTTACGCCGCCAAATCGGCGTTCATAAAACAATCGGGAGAGCAACTCTCCATCCAACACGATCGATTGTTCACCTAGCTTTTCTGTGGCAAATTGAAAAAACTCTTGCTGCGTCTGATTGGTCTCGCGTTGGAGACCCATTCGACTCAAAAGCCGAACCGCCCGATTGTAGAAGTCGACACTGGACAGGTTCGACTTTGCCCGCGAGGATCGTAACGTGATTTTCGGGAATAAATTTGGAAAGCGCCACCGCAACAACCGGTAGACTCCGACGGTGAAGCTGCCCAAGATGATAATGCCTACGGCAACTTGCCACGAAAACCAACGCCCCGGCGATAACAGAAATCCGACAACTGAATTGCTACGAAGTCGATCGACCGAGTTTTTTAGGTTGAGCCACGCTTCGGTGTACGAACCATCGGACGATTCGCCAAAGAGAGAAAAGATCGTGCTCTGTTTGGATTGATCCATATTCATAATCATTTCCGACCAAAGCTCTTCCATCATTCCTAGCGCCTGTCCGCTCTGCTTTCGTAAAGTTCCACCCGCATTGGAACCGTCGCCTGGCGGTGTTGCATCCAACCTCATCCATGCTCCCCGTTTGATGTAGCTTGGAACTGGAACAGAATACGCATTTAGTTCCTCGACGCTAAAGTACGCTTCGACCCAAACATGTGCATGGCGTTGTTGAACCAAAAAGTACTCCCCCACTTCGTTATAATCACCAGGTCGAAAGCCAACGACGAGTCGTGATGGAATGTCCAGGGATCTCAAAAGCATGGTGAGTGCAGAGGCGAAGTACTGGCAATGTCCTTTTCGTTTGTTCAATAGAAAATCCGCAATCGGATCCAGGTTTCGATCCGTTGGGCCTGTCAGCGAAAGCGTGTATTGAAAATCTCGGCCACTAGCTAGATATTCCTCAAGACATAACGCCTGGGCGAATGGCGTGGCATCGATCGCTTTACCGGCGGTCAGAACTCTGTCGCGGAACGGGAGGATCGCTTGGAGGGATTCGGGGAATTCTAGCAATTCATCTCTCCGATAGGCACCAAAGGTACCAAATGGAATCCCCTGGGTGGGGGCTTCTTCGTCTCGCAAACAATCCTTTAGTTCCGGTAGTAGCGGACTCTCTATTCCATTCTTAAAAGCGTAAGTGGAGTACGCGTATCGACGCTTCTGATTCTTCAATTGAACGGACTCACGCGTATCCAACATCCGCCAGTCTCGACGCATCACACTAAAACCAATTTTCGTTCGGTTTTGAGAAAGAGGGGCAATCGCAGGAACGACCTCACCCAGACTACCCTTCTCGATCATACTGACTGTTACAGAATCGTTTTCGTCTACCAGTGCTTCATTCATTTGAGAGTGAAACGGAGGATCTCGCATAATCCGCAGGTCGCGAAGCAATCCGGCTTCGCCTGGTTGCCACATTCCCATCCGAGGGCCATCGAAGTACTTGTGCGAAACCGTCGCACGAATGTAAGGTGGTGATTCAGGTCGGTAGTTGGTTTTCTTGCGGTTGTCTCGCATGCTCATGCGGAAAACAGGTGTCTCGTCTTCTCGCAGATTTCCGACCTTGCGTAGCGCTACTTGTTCGTTAAATCCGACGCTGGCTGCTGCATTTACATTACCGTCATAAGCTCCCATATTCAGTCGTGGAAGCGAATAAAAGTAGGCAACCGAAAAAAGCAGAACGGAAAAGGAAAGAGGGACAATGCCTCTGCTCCAACGCAATGGCGCAAAGACTGGCTTGAGCCATGTTCGACCAAGCTCCGGGGATTCAACTGCTGAGAGTGTGACTCCCGAGTTCCGTTGGGTTACCAACTTTTCCTTTCCAAGCCAGTGCAACAACCTTGCCCAAAAGGTTGTCAATTCGGAAATGGACTCGTTGTGTCGCAATTGCGAAGCGAACTGTGCAAGGGCCAGCATCGCCGCGCATCCGATGGCCAGCATGGGAAGCATTAAGAGACCATAAAGTACGTTGTTATTGACCAACGCCCCGACCACTAACTCCAGCAGGAGGAAGACCCCCCACTGTTCAAAGACTCGTTTTGATTTCTTTTGAAACATGAGCGGCAATTGAACGTAAACCAACAAATTGCCGACTTCGATGATTTGATTCGAAGTGGAATCGCTGAGAAAATCAACGATTGCAATGATCGCTCCAGCGATCATTGCAACATAGACCACCCACCGATTCAATGAAAACCAACCCAGTACGTCGGTGTAAGCAATCGACAAAATCGAACAAAAGCCAACTAAAACAGGCAAGTTCCAGGACTGTTTTCCCAAACCAATCAAACCCGCCGCAATCGTTGCAAACAAACCGAAGTAGATCGTTACTCGGATAAAACTACGCTGCTGGTTCAAGGCTCCACCCGGTTCTTTCGCAATAATCATTCCAGGCTCAGCGAGCAATCGCCATACCCACTTTTTGCTTCAATGTTTGAATCATCCAGAGCAATGCTCCAAGCGTGACCAACAGGCCCAAAAAAATCGGAATTAGAAACTGGGGCGGTAAAAAGAAATTGGAACACCAAGCCCACATATTGACCCAGTCAAGCATACAGTACAGCGTTGAGGCACACAAATAGGGCCCGAATGGAAACGCATTATCACGGGTTAGGATCCACACAAAAACCACAATCAACATTCCAAAAAATGGGGCGAGAAAGAACCCTAGCCATACGATTTGCCAGCCAAAGAAAGAACCGATCATCGCCATCAAAGTCACGTCACCAAAGCCCAACGCCTCCTGCCCCATCGCCCAACACGCCACCACACGAAAGCCCCAGACCAACATCCCGCCAAGTCCGATTCCAAAGAGCGACGAAAGCAACGATTCCCATTGCGAGGGGCCGACCACACAATACGCAACACTCAAGCACAGGAATCCGACCAACCAAAGCCCCAGCAACATCTTCGTGCTCGGGCTCCGCCGCAGCACCTCAAAAAAATAGACCACCGCTTTTTTCGCGCCACGACGGGTGATCCAACGACGGTCCGCCATTCCAAAACACCACAAACTCCAAAACAAGAGCCCAAACAAGAGCCCTACAGTTCCGTTCCAAAGTGGATTCCAAGGCTCCGGTGAATTAGCCTGTAGAGGCACAGCGACCCCCATCACGGCAGGGAACACCGGAATTGTCAATTCATGCAGCCGCCAATCGGGCAGCACCACGGAACCTACTAGCCCCAGAATCGTCCCAGGAATCGTGACTAGGTCAGGAATGGTTCGTTCGTCAAAATCGATAAATGTTGCAATGGTCATCAGCGTTATGAGCAAGGCAAACGCCATGAACTGATGCTGCAACGTGCTCAACGGTACCGCAACCAAACCTACCGGCATGAACGCACTCGCCATGCTATAACGGTACAAGAACACGAGCGCGATCGGCGTTGCTAACTCAATTAACAATGGCCTAAGCCAATAGGCTCGACCAAAGTGGATACTCTCTCCTCGTCGAAACAACCAGCCCACAACAGGGAGTTTGGTTCGCCCTTTCCTGGCTAAAATCCCTGGTGGCAACGCCTGCCAAGGGCTTATCGGTCGTGGAAAATAGGCGAAGGAATAGATCGCGAAGTTAATAAACGGTCCAAGAATTAACCCAGCGAACAACAATCCAATCTCGACGAGGCCCATATTGTTTTCCGTTGGCGTTCAAGGGATGCGGCGATACCAATCGACTATTGCCTTTGCAACCTGCTCCATAGATCGACCGTCGGTTGAGATTACAAAATCCGCCACCTCTTTATACCACGGTATTCGCTTCTCCAGGATCGAGCGAATTTCGTCTAGGTCTCCAAGCTGGCTGAGCTTCGGGCGACGCGATTGCGTTGTGAGGTCGTTGGTAATCCGCTCGAAAAGAGTTTCTGGAGTTGCCTGCAACCAAACCGTCTTGCCCAGCTTACGAATACAGCCGCGATTTTCCAGACGTATGACAGCTCCTCCGCCCAAAGAGATGATGGCGGGTTCGGCGATCGACGCGAAGCTTGCGATATGACCTGACTCGAGATCGCGAAAACCTTCTTGGCCAACATCACAAAAAATTTCCGCAATCGTATGGCCAGTTTCAGATTCAATTAATAAGTCGGTGTCGATGAGCCTACGAGCCAATGATTTGGACAAGAGTTGCCCAACGACCGATTTACCGCAACCGCGGTACCCTGTGAGAAGAAGGTGCTTTAGGACCGTGCCCACAGTTAGGCTTGGATCGACTCGATCTTAATTCGCGTGTACTTTTGGCGGTGGCCGGTTCGCACTTCGTAGTTCTTTCGGCGACGAAACTTTTGGATGTAGATCTTTTCGCCTTGCTCCAAGCCAACTACGGAAGCACTGACTTTAGCCCCTGTTAGGGTCGGTCGGCCAAGTTTTAGGCCCTCATCACCACCGATAGCGAGCACGCGATCGAAATCGACTTTATCGCCAGTTACGGCGGTGTCTCGGTAGTCAATGTCGAGCAACTGCCCCTCTTGAACTTTGAATTGACGACCACCGTCACAAATAATCGCGTACATAATGGATTCAGAAACAAGCAGTTGCAAAAACGAAAATCCCGGAACGAGCCCGGTTTACGGAGGGTAGAGAATAGCAGCCGACCCGGCTATCGTCGAGTCCAAAGCCCCAATTTTCCAACCAGTTCTTTTTTCAACCCGAGCCCCCGGAAGGCCGGAAGAGTACCGTCGCACGGCCCGAGCCCCCCCGACCGCTTGAACTTTTGCAGTATTCCGTGACACACCGAATCCTTGGCGCGAGTTAATGCCCGCGAGTTTATCTCGGGGGATATTTACCATAACTCTAAAAAGTTTGGTCAGAACCCACGGCGTAAAGTGTTCAGGTCCTTCTGGTTATTTCTGGCTGGGCCTTGACCTGCCAGAATTGGACTCAAGACATTTTCCTACCAACCAATTTTCCTACCAACGGCATTCAAAGAAAGGGTAGGAAGATTGATTGGTAGGAAGATAATCGCATTCCTTGTTCCTTCTTTTCCAACTTACCTAAATACGACCATAGTCAACGAAATCCTTGTTTAGGTAGAACGGATGACGACAAGCAGGATTCAGAATTCTTTCAAACATCTCGAGTCCTGATAACGCGACCACTCGCATCGAATTAGACAAGCCAAACTCCTCGTGAAAGCACTCGACAAAAGTGCCTTTGTCTTCTCGAACCGAAGTCGCTAGAACGGATAGATAACCGTCCCTTGTCTCAAAAACGGTAAAGACATCACGTGGCCCCCACTTGTCCGTATCATCTCCAAAGACATCGACTCGCGTTCGCCGCAACTCCGATGCTCCCCTGAGGGTGTACGTAGGATCATCGGAGGAATAGAAGTTTACACGGCCAAATGTCTCAAGTATCTGCCGTATCGAATCGGGAAGAACGATTGCAGGCGTCCCCGAGTTCCTTCCTGTGTCAAGACGCGAAGGAAAATGCTTGATTGCGATTTCTCGCTCGATTGCGGACAACAACATTGGAGCAATCTCCTTGATGAATGCTTGTAAGGGTAACTCGGACCGTGAGTATGTTTCCATTTGCCGCTCGTCATGCGACCACCGTCGTCATAGGTCCGGATTTCGATCACCGAACTGTCCAGCTCAGCTCGCTCAAGCCACCCTGACCCCTCGAACACTTTCAACGTCCGCCCTTCGATCGAGGAGGTGGAGGAGGTTGCTTTGCATTGTTGATTATTTCTGCTTGCGGACCATAGCTCAGCGGGTCGCTTAGTAGGCGCGGTTCTGCAAGTGTTTTCTGTTGATCGCCCTGGGCTTGCATCCAAGCCCTCAGTTCCGCGCGAAGACCAGCCAGGGTTTCCGAGTGCTTTAGATCCGTTGCGACATTTTTCTCCTCGTGCGGGTCATCGATGATGTCGTAGAGTTCTTCCGAAGGGCGCGCGTGGTATCGTTTTAGGATCGCAGCCGCGTTAGGGTCGGACTTGGCCGCATTTTCCCAGGTTGCAAAAAACGCTCGTTGACCGAGATTGCCCGCTACGAGATCAATATGGGTGGTGAACGCATACTCGGGATGTAAATTAAGAATATACTTCCAACGCTCGTTTCGCACAGAACGACTTGGATAAACATTCATTCGATTGTCGTTGGCATGTGTGGTGAAGATGTGATCGCGATGCGATTGTGATTCGCCTCGCAACACAGACAGGAACGAACGACCATCGATGTCGGTTGGAGCTTTGCCACCAGCCGCATCGAGCAGCGTTGGCAGGAAGTCTGTCCAATTCACCATTGCACCTGTTCGCGAGTCTGGTTTCACTTTGCCAGGCCAGGAAACAATCAGCGGTACGCATACCCCAGATTCGTAAAGATTCCATTTGGCAAAAGGCCATTGTGCACCGTGGTCAGAACTGAATAGGAACAGTGATTCCTTAGGTAAATACTCGCTGGCGGCATTTCGAATCAAACCGAGGTCATCGTCCCCCTTGGATACGGCGGCAGCGTAGCGGGCTCGCCCTTGCCGAGTTTCCGGAGTGTCGATGCTGCCAGACGGAAGTGAGAGACTATCTAGATCGTAGCCTAGGTCCTTGTCTGGCCATGGGACATGTGGCCAATTGCTTCCGACGAATAGGCATACCGGCTTGACGTTAGCTTGCTTACTTTCGAAACGATTCTTAAGAAACTCAACTGCGGCCGGGATGCCAGCGTGATCGTGAAACGTGTCGTTCGCAAAGAAATCGAAGCCATAGTCCGCCGTGTGTTTGTAGTGCGACACTTTTCCGAAAGCGACCACCTCATAGCCAAGTTCCTGAAAAAAGGCTGGCCATTTCTTGATCTCGGCACTCGGCTTGCTGTGGTTCGCTTCGGCTCCATTTCGTGCGGGCATGAGTCCCGTCAATAAAGCCGCTCGGCTCGGGGCACAACTCGGGGAGGCGACATAAGCTCGAGTGAAGGTCATACCCTCCGCAGCGAGCCGTTGCATATTTGGTGTTCGTATTCCCGCTCCACCATATGGAGAGCAATCGAGCTGACTTAAGTCGTCCGTCAAAAAAACGACCAAGTCAGGCGGAGCAGACTCAGCAAATCGAAATAGAAGGACACATTGGAGTATCGAATAGACCGCGACAAATACCCATTTCGCAAATGGAAACCGCAAGTTAAGAAAATGCACGGTTGCACTTGCGTGCGCATTTGCCGAACAAAAAAGCCTTTGGATGCAATTCATGAAAACTCGCTAGACCAGGATGATCGGTGAAACGACATGTAAGCCTTGAGCTGCAATATAACACTAAGAGTGTCGCTTTAGTTCGGCACGCAGAATAGCTTCGGAAGTGACGCCGACATGCCGTGCTACTATTTTGCCCTGGTGAATAACCAGCAATGCTGGAATGGACGAAATGTTGCAGGCCGCAGCCAATGATTGGTTTTTGTCGATGTCGACTTTGCAAACTTTGAAATCGCGAGCCAGTGAATCGATGGTTGGGGTCATTTGCCGACAAGGTCCACACCACTCGGCCCAAAAATCGACAAGCACCGGCACACCGGATTGGATTACTTCTTTACGCCAATTGAATTCGGTGAGTAACATGGTGTTCCTTAAAGGGTAACTAAGCACTTCCGCAGGTGTTTTTCAGGATAATTAGCCGTTTGGGCGCTAGCCCCGGTTTCCTAATTGCACGGTATTTATCGAAAACCACGGCTAACGCCGTGCGGCTTGTTTTGCTCAAAGCCTTGAAGCCACGTTCTTAGAACGGGCAATGTACCAAGAATCTTTTTTTGGATTGTTCCCATGTTTCACGGCCGCGATCGGAGGAACTCGACGGTCGCTTCTTGAGAAATACGAATGTGATGATCGCGCATCATGGGTCGAATCACGCCCCCTTCCATATTGAAACCTATGTCGTCGGCCTGATTGGGTGGCATATGGCAGTCGATGCAATTCCCACGTAGCGACTCGCCCAACTGGCTGAACTTTCCACATCGATCCGGCTCGTGGCAGCGTATGCATCGTTCCGAAAACAGAGAAAGATTTCCTCGTTCCAATTTGTGCGGATTGTGGCAATCGGTGCACCCCAAATGCTCGCTTTGTTGAAAGCATTTGCTCTTTTTAAGTCGCGGCAATTGTGAATTCGAATGGATTGGGACTGGGCCTGTGCCCTCTGTTTTTGCGAACTCGTAGTGATCGCTAAGAGGGGCTCCTACTCGATAGGTAAACGCTGGTTGCTTCATACTGCTTGGAAGTCCCCCATGACACACTTGACACATATCCGTTGATCGTTCTGCTGAAAGTCCGTTTGGATTCGTAATGGCATGACCGATTTTTTCATTGGGTTTGTCGTGATGAAACGAGACGTGCTCGCGCCCAGGCCCGTGGCAGCGTTCGCAGGATATGCCAAGAATGTAGTTGTCGGTTCGAAAGTGGTTTGTCGTTCCGCCGACCGTCTCGAAGTAGGTTGCATGGCACTCGAGGCATGGCGCCAAAACTGGGCGTGCGAAGTTGGCTGTTCCATCCAGGTAACCCGGACTATTCACCCAGCAGCCTTTCTTGGTCAGATAGGAGATTGGTAACTGATAGAGTCGCTCGTCTTTCCAGTAGAGGTAGCTTTGAGCAATCTTGCCTGACCCAGTAACGATGCCAAACTGAAAATCTGCACCAAAAGATTCACCACCGGATTCCACCAGCATTCGCTGAAAAAAGACTCCGTCCTCAGATTCCATTTCAAAGCGAAGATTTGGACTCTTTGTGTCAACTCGGTTTTTACTCGGTTCAAAAGGTCCTAGAATAGAATTTCGTTCGGCCTTGGCGCTCGTTTTGTAGTGCGACGTTTGAACGTAACTGTCGTAGTATTCTTGATGGCATTCCGCACAGGAAGCGGCTCCGAGAAAGCCGCCCGAATTCGAATCCGATTTGCCTGTTGCGGGTGGTAGATCTGGTGGCAGTAGGATTGCATTAAGTCGTGTTTTGCCGGAGCGATCTCGTACAAACTGTACGTGATTCGCAATGTATTGAATTGGGTCGACGTAATAAACACTGACTGGGTTTGCCAGGGACGGTTCGCTCTCGGAGGGAGTGTCCCCTAATTTCGAACGCTCGTCAGTCACCGCAGGCTTAGGTTCGTCATCCATTGCGCGATCGGGCGGGTTGGTCAACTTAACAAGCCAATAAACAGAGGCCGTTATTAGGACGAACGCAAACGCGGACAAGATTAATCGATTTCTAAAACGATCTGTAACCAAATTATTTGCTCGCTAAGGCAAACGCCGTGGGGCATGTTTCGTTTCCACGGGCCAAGAGCCCTATATCGGGAATACCGTACTATAGAGGTATTTTTTCGGATCGGGTAGTCGCCAGCAAGAGTGCCCCACCGCGCCTCGACGACTGCAGGACATGATAAAATGAAGCTTGAAGCAAAGCCAAGGGACTCTTAAGGCGAGCGACAGCACTGTTTATACCGCGAGGGAAAGGCTCCTGCCGAATCAAAGCCAAGCTCGGCAGGAGCCTCGCTCTCCCATTGGAACCCTTGGCAGGTAGTTTTCACATCGCCGCTCGCCTAACAGAAAGAATTTCAATGAAAAAGAAGAATAAGACAATCCGTTGCGCAGCCGTTGCCTGCTTGATCGCTGTTATGTATTGGCCTTCAGGAGCCTTTGCGCAAGACAATTTTTACTCGCCACTCGCGAAAGCACTCTCCTTTCATGCTTCGTTTGATAGCAGTCCGGACGCGGACTTTGCCCGCGGGGACAGGGCGATCTGGCAAGCTGCCTCAATGAACAAAAGGGAGGAGGCAACGCAGGGGCTTCCGCCGGGTCGTGAAGTCAAGCTTGATCCAAAGGCGGGGAGATTCGCCGGCGCAATCCGGTTTGGGAAGAGCAAAGGTCCGATGGTGTTCTTTAAAGCTGAAAAGAACTTCTCGATGCCAACTCCGAACTGGTCCGGCACCGTATCTTTCTGGTTGAAAACGGACTTTGCAACTGAGCTTGTAGATGGATTCTGTGACCCGCTACAAATCACCTCAAAGCAATGGGACGACGCTTCGATGTTTGTGGAATTTGAAAAGCGAGCTTCGGGCATTCCTTTCCGATTGGGAGTGTATGCGGACAAGACGGTATGGAATCCAACAGGCCGCAACTTTGCGGACATCCCGCCTGTTGAAAGACCGCTGGCAAGCGTCGAAAAATCCCCCTTCGCATCAGGGAACTGGACGCACGTCGCATTCGCTTTCGAGAAGTTCAACACAGGCAAGCAGGACGGGCTAGCCACCTTGTATCTCGATGGCAAAAACGTGGGTGAAATTGTTGCTCGCACGCAGACATTTACTTGGGACCCTGCCCGGGCATCCGTCATGCTGGGGCTGAACTACGTTGGGATGATGGATGATCTCGCGCTGTTTGATCGGGCATTAACACATCAAGAAGTAAGCGAAGTGTTTGCTTTGAAGAGGGGCGTTGGTGAGTTGGTATCCACGAAAGACAAGCAGTGAGCCTGACCTGGTAGCCGTTTGGTTCTTGTGGCTGAGCGAGGCCCTCGCTCAGATTTTGCAGGAAGGTAACGAGCGAAGGGCCTCGCTCGTCCACAAGTGTCGCCGTTTGCTCCGCAAACGTGCGTCCACCAAGCGCGCTTTCGCGGAGCGAAAGGCGACAATGACTTGCTTCTTACTTCAGCGACGATCTTTACCCAGCAGTGAACCGCTGTAAATGCTGGATGACGCGGGCTTAGGCACAGCCATCGGTGTGGGTTTTACATCAAATGGTATGGAGTATTTGGCAAACCATTTGAGTTTGGATTTTTCGGAGCCTTCATTGATTTCGGGGATCTGCTTTTGGTCGACCAGGTCAAATAGGATTCGAGGCGTTTGAGTCATTCCGTACTTCGTTGCTTGGATTTTCTGGGACGGCGCACCGAATCGAGCCACGATCTGTTGAATGTTTGGATCGTATACGAATCGGTTTCGCTGGTCGTTTTTGCCAAGTTCACTAAAACTCCCGACCGTCACAATGCTCTGAGTGCGATCATGGAATTGGTACGCTTCGTAGCCTGCACGACGCAATGCTTTAGTCGCGAGGGCTGCACGCTCGGCCGCGATTTCTAGTTGCGAGACTTTTTGGTCGTCGATGTTGGAGCGACTGTTGGCGCCTCCCCAACCACCGACGGCTCGATCCTCGCCACTAAAAACGGCCACACGAACCGTAAATTTCCCAGGACATCCAAGGAGATTGAATTCCGAATGGGCCTTTTCTTCGTTTAGTTTCTTGACAAATTTGTCCACTTCCGGAGTCTTGTAATAGTCCTCTGGCAACAATGGATTGCGAGTGGTAAAAGCATTGGACATCGGTCCTAACTTTTCAGTGCCTTCATATTTGGTTTTCAAAAAGTCTCGCCAAGAATTTACGGGAACCGAATTGGTCCTTGAAAAATCCTGCTGATCCGACACCGTGCTGGCGAGGGCTTTGGGGCTGATTCTTTTTATCTTTGCCAAGGTTTCTGTTATGGCAGAACTATCGATGGAATCGAAGTCACCTACCAAAACGGCGTACCCGTCGACCACTTTTCTTTCGCGGAATTTCATTTTGCGATCGTTGCCGTTGGGGTCAATTCCCGCGCCGGTGATGGGCTGCGTAAAGTCGAGCTTCTTGGCCATGCTGTAAGCCGAGAGATTGAAGTCGCGTCGCAGTTCGGTTGCGAGTTGCTCTGCCTGACTTTTCGCGTTGTATCCGTCAAACGACATGGCGAACACCAACCATGGGCCATGCTCTGGCTTCAACTCGTATTTGCTTTGAGAGTCGCTCGTTCCACTCATGTTTTTTGGGGGGTCTGCCGCCAAGGCAGGTGTGGACGCTATTCCCACTTGGAGCAAGCCAAACGCGATTGCGACACAACGAATGGGCGACAGAAAAGCACTTGGAAATTCGAATTGGAACTTCATAAACGACATCCCCGATTGCGGTTGTTTTGGTTGTGTTTTTTTGCCAGCGGACTAACGCAAGAAATGCTGAGTGCACTAGCCTCCTCCAGATTCCAATCGATTTAACATTTTCTCTAGGGCTGCGACTAGAGCAGTTTCATTGCGGCGACGGAACGAGTACACTCTTCGCACGATTCAAACGGTAATATAGTGAAGATGGGTATTCCGTGATTCCTGAGAACGGGCTAATGATTTAATGGCAACAGGACTTCTGTTACTTCTAGACGACATCGCTTCGATCATGGACGATGTTGCCACACTGACCAAAGTTTCTGTGGAAAAAACTGCGGGGGTTTTAGGAGATGACCTGGCGCTCAATGCCCACCAAATTTCCGGTGTGGAGCCGAATCGTGAGTTACCGATTGTGTGGGCCGTTGCCAAGGGATCGTTAAAGAATAAAGCCATTCTCGTTCCGGCAGCGCTTGCTTTTAGCAGCGTGGCACCTTGGGCCATTACGCCTCTGATGATCGCTGGCGGTTCTTTTCTTTGCTTTGAAGGCTTCGAAAAAGTCTCGCACCAATTCTTGCATTCCAAGCAAGAAAACGATCAGCACCATTCTCAACATTTGGAGATTCTGGCCACGGAAGAAATCGATGCGGCCGCGGCGGAAACCGGGAAAGTTCATGGGGCAGTTAGAACCGACTTCATTCTGTCGGCCGAGATCATTGTCATTTCGCTAGATATCGTTGAAAAGTCATCTTTCTCGACAAGGCTTGGCGTGCTGGCCGGTGTTGGGATCTTGATGACGATCGGAGTCTATGGCTTGGTTGCGATCATCGTGAAACTGGATGATTTCGGGATGTTCTTGACGAAAAAGCCAAGTCGATCCGCGAAAGGACTCGGACGTTTTATTTTGATTGCTGCCCCGTACATGATGAAGTTCCTTTCGATAGCCGGTACGGTGGCCATGTTTTTGGTGGGTGGCGGCATTTTAGTGCACAAGATCGGATTTCTTCATGTCGGCGTGGAGTATGTTTCGCATCTAGCATCTCAGGCGCCGATTCTCGGTAGCTTGGCCGAATATGCAACGGGTACGCTGTTGCATACCCTGATCGGCCTATCTGCGGGCGCGATCGTACTGCTCGTTGTTAGCCTAATTAAAAAGGGAAAGAAGATGGTTTAGATGCGTTTCCCTTCATTCGTGCCATTCGCATCATTGGCGGGTACCATAGCATTCCCAGTTCTCAAAAAAAATGACTATCGCGGTAGGGACGGCCATTGCTGGCCGCCCCCCGCACAGATCCGTACGGGCAGAACTACTGCATACGGCTCTTACCGTAGATGTTGACGTGCAAAACGAACATTGGGAT
>JANMLD010000516.1:0-12631 GCA_031372345.1 Pirellula sp. | reverse complement strand
TCTGCAAGCCGATCGATTGCATCCTGCACGGTCACTCTCCCAGACAAGCCATCGCAACTGCCTGGCTGGTAAGCTACCTGACTAGCAACGCTAAGCTGTGCGTTGAAGATCAACGGAAGCGAGACGGGGTTGCCTTGCGAGTCGAGGAGCCTAGCCACGACCTGCTGAACTGGGTTCGTAGCGTCCAGATAAAAATCAACTTTTGCAAGTCCCATCGCATCCAGTTGCACGATTGCGAAAGACTGTGTCGGCGCTCCGCCCGCGACCACAACCGATCCTTCGCTGGGATTCGACACGGTATTGACGACATCGAACCGAACGCTATTCAATCCTTCGATACATTGTCCGTTGGCCACACCTGCAATCAATGGACAGGGTAGCTTAGTAAGCTTGCTCGCA
Organism: Pirellula sp.; assembly: GCA_031372345.1. Lineage (GTDB taxonomy): Bacteria > Planctomycetota > Planctomycetia > Pirellulales > Pirellulaceae > JBKCUI01. The sequence goes on along the minus strand of JANMLD010000516.1, from coordinate 12,232 downwards.
CCCTTCTTCAAGTCCGGCATCACCTCTTGTCCATCCCCGCTAACGTAGAACAGGCGAGGGACCGTCGACAAAGCGGGCCAGAGGCAGCGGCAATCGCTGATCAATTTCGCATCACCATCTTTATCGATGGAGACAACACCGAGGCGGCAATAGTTATGGACGATTCCCTGCGGCGGACAAAATGCGGCAAGCTTCTCTTTGACCGGCCATTCGATCAAACCCGACGGCGCGTTGGAAATCGCTGCTCGTGCCGGAATTTGCCAGTAGTCACCGGTTCGGAACTCAGCATTGGTCGGAAGTTGGAACTTGATCTCAATACCGTTCTCAATCGGTGAGAAGCCCTCATTCACCATAGCGTCAACAGCGACCGTTCCATATTCCTCCCAGCGGCGTAAGCGTGGATTCGAATCGCTATGGATCGTCAAGGGCATCGGTTCGTTGCCCAACTGCTGCAACTTGATTTTGCCCGTTGAGGGGTCCACCATCTCCCCGATCTTTGCTAGCCCGCCGTGTCTTCCCGCCAACTCATCGGAATCATGAATGACTTCTACAATGTCTCCTTGATGGAAACCAAGGTTTGCGTCCGGTCCAGTGCTCGCGACAATAAGATTGGGCAAATCCTTGCCATCCGTGATTCGAGCGACGACAGACCCATTCTCCCGCGACCATTTAAAGGTGGCGGTTCCAATTGCCCCAGGTACATGGATCTCGACTCGGTAAAGTTGATTTTCCAAACCGCGGTATCCAGCACTTGCAGGCAGGGTGCAAGGTTCGGAGTCCGCCATCGCCTTAGTCGTTCTGGCTGCCATCTCGGGCAGCGCCGATCGCTTCTCTTTGTCAAAATCCTTAGCCGCAAGATGACATAGACCGGGGGCTGGAAGGTCCGGATCTAACTTTGCATCGAGAGCCGCGGCCCGGACTTGCCAAACCGTCTTCACGCGGGTTGCTGTATCGGGACCACCGAGGGCGGACTCGCGGAGTGCGCCGTCCTCAAACATCGTTATGTGCCTTTGCCAAACATCGAGATAGATCAAATAATCTCCCTCTGGAAGTGCCTTTTCGTTATTGTCCGGTTGAAGCGAAAACGAGAACAGAGCCTCAACCTCGCATTGGTGCCCATTCACATAGTAACGACCCGCTGAAAGCGCGAACGGAATTCGCTTGGCTTCCAACTTCAACTTTTCCAACTCCTTTTTGTCCGTGATAATTCGAAAGGCCGCATTGTCTTCCGGCCCGCCGCACGAACCAACGATGTCCTCGATCGCGGTCTCGTGACGGCGCAATACGATTGCGGCTTGTTCGTTCCAGTCTGCATCGAGTTGTACGCGCCCCTGCTGCATGAGCACTTGTTGGAAGTGCTTCTTCGGGTCGAAGCTATCGCGGGTGAAGTCGCCTTTCATCTTTTTTCCTGTCCTGTGAAACAATCGGGTTGATGGAAATCAAGATTCATAGAACACGCCAGCTTCCAGCCCGAAGCGCAAGTGTTCTAACAGTCGCGCACGCAAGTGCAATTCCTTCTGCGGTAAGAACAAGTCATGGAACGCACCCATTTCGGCTCCATCGTCTGCGCCACTTCGAATTGCTTCCGGGCAATGGCGGCTGAGCTGAGCATAGCCTGCATCGCCCCATCGCAGGGACGTGAACTGAGGACGAAGACTGGCAGTCCCAGCCCCATCGGACAAACAGTTGAACCGGCGAGGTGTTATCGCATCGCTCGGCAGCCAACTGAATCGTACACAACCCTCCTGGCGACGCCGTATGGACACCGACTGGGACAAGAAAATGCAATTGGACGCGAGTTCCAGCCCGTCGAAGGCAACCTTTCCAATGACGGTGCAGTTTTCCAATCGCCATGTTCCGGCCGGGCCGTCACCAGTCAAGTTGGACATGGCAAATCGGTCCGCGGCCCCTGCATCAATAACGCAGTTTCGCAGACGCAACCGCACTCCATCGGTTCCCACTCGTAAGGATGGAACAATACAATTCTCAATCAACACCTCCGTTCGACTGGATTCGATCTCGAAAGTGCTCAGCGTCACGGGCGTGCCCCAACGCGGTGCTAGCGTGCAGTGGCGCATGGTCAATTTCTGAAGCTCATCCGCAACTCGCAGTGCACCGGCAAGCCAAAGGCCATCGAACGAAACTCGACCGCTCGTATTACCGCGCACCGTCCATTTTTGGCCAGATGCAACCTCCTTCAAGAGCAGGGCAGGACAACTTCCGTCGGCCGCTACCATCTCCATGGCGACTCCGTTGGCAACAACGTCCGGCAGCGACTCCACGAAACGATCGCTCCCAAAAATCTTGATTGCACCTCCGCCGGCGCCAAGACCTATCAATGCATCCCTAACCGTCTTAAATGCCCCCTGAGGCGAGGTCGCATTGCCTACCGTCTGGACGTTGACAACCGTGGCCGCAGTGGAGGCCGCAGTTCGGCCATACTCGCCCCCTCCGATATCAGAACCAAAACCATAAAAGTAGGTTACGCGAGGAGGATGGTCTTCCTTGGGAATAGCACCAAAGACCAGTCGTCCCAATTGCGGATCGATCGCGACTTGCGTAAGACTCACTTTGTTCTCGTGATTCCATGCGGGCAGCCCATCCGCATCGCTCAGATCACAGACCAAAATGCGTTCGGCTGGAACCCGTTGATATTGCTCGTCAACAAATTCCTGGATCGACACACTTCGATTATCGCCATAGAGTGTTTGCAGTCCCAAGTCGTTTCTCGATTGCCCCGCCAACATGCGGCGAGTGATTGGTAAGGATACGTTAATGGGGTCAGCCAGATGGCTAACGTCGTCTTCAGTTTCAGGATGAATAAAAAGTTGGGTGTCCATTCCAAGGGGATGGACTCGAAAGCGACGTTTGGCAAGCGGATCTCCAGCAACCAACTCCCCAACCGGAACCACAGGAGACGCAGTCCGTGAATATGAGCGTAGCCGCCACAGAAACAAGCCGATATTCGGAATATTCCAACGTCCGCGTCCTGGCTCGATTCGCCGCAGTTCGACCGTTCGCATGAGTGTTTCAAAGGGTGTGCCAACAAACTCCAGTCCACCCGCATCGCGGAGACTCGCAAACGAACGGCACATCGGGCGCGCGTGGTTCAAGTGCTGCGTGGAGGCAATTCGCTCGAAAAACTCAACCGCCCGCGCAGGCAATCCAGTTATATCGCGGGCAAGCAGTTCCAAGGCGGACGCCGTCCCCTTGCGTCTCCTATACGCAACCGTATGGCCCACCTCCGCACGGGACGATATCGCGTGCGAGCTGCTCGGTAAGCCGCGAATTCCCAGCAGATCCCCTAAGTACGGCAGTACCCATGGGGCCGCAGTTTCAACAAAATGATTGTCGTAGAGTTGTTCCAGGTTGTCCTCAAGCACTGCCACTTGTCCAGCGATGATCTCGATGAACTGCCGCAATGGAAAACCTTGCGCGGCATCTCGGTCGCGATGCACTGCGGGTAGCAAGCTGTAGATCTGGTCGGCATCGAAGCTCATACTGCGCTCACCTTCAACTGCAACAACGACAATTCGTCCAAAATCAAGAGTTCGGCTGGCTTTGCCAAACTCGAATCGGCACCATTGGTCGGAACACTTGCGGCGAGGTAGCCTTTGTCACCAGCGCTGCTCGTAACCACAACGGAATCGTCTAAGCTCACAGATTTCTTTTCAAACCCAGACACATCGACAAAGGCGACCCCATCCACATTTTGAACCACGGCGATCACTTCGCTGAGCGCTACCCCTTGTCCAAACTCTCGAGCCGTAAAAGAAAATGCCGAGCGAAGTGCTGCCTTGACGTCTGCATCGACGCGCGAGGCCAGGTGATCGGCGTCCACCCGGACGCTTCCCTTGATCGAAAAGAGCGATGGAGGGGATGAGACGATTTGGATCGGTACGTTGGGAAGGCCTTGAGACGCAATCGCACTTCGCAACGGATCGGCGGGCTGGCCTGCCTGATGGATCGCTAAGCCATTTGGTCCGAGCAGCGTGAGTTGTACACCACGGACTTGGCCTCTCCAAATCCATACGGCATGGGCCTTGGCAACGCCGGGAAAGTCCCGAGCAAAATCTTCGTAGTCCTGAAGTGAAACAACTCGATCGAGGGTCAAGACCGTTCGCGGTGCGTTGAGACGGGCGGTATCTAGCGATTGCGGATCCTCAGCACCTTGCGGTGCAAGAAGGTTGGTAACGCTCTTGACCCCCAATGGCTGAGTGAGCATTAGACTAATCTGCTCCGGATCTACAATTCCTTCTGTTCCAAGTCCCTTGCGGTAAACGGCCCTGACATTTTCTTGTCCCGAGGTCAGTCGTGCACCGCGAACACCATCACCAAATTGCACCGTGGTTTTGCCATCGTCCGCACGGCGCAATACATAAACGCGGTCGGTTGGCTGACAGCCAAAAAACGTCGGGACTTCACGCCACAGGATATCGTCCACTCGGATTTCAAGCGTCGATTCCAACCTCGAAGCCCCTACTGGAAAGGTGAATGTCAATGGCTGCTGCTTCAGCGTAAAACGCTGGAAACTTTGGCTGGCGTCTCCGCTACCAAGAACCTCTTGAGTTGTCTCACCGTGGGTTGCGGGCACCACGTTGGCATTGATCGAAACAGTTCCAACGAGGTAGCTGCCCTTCAGCCCTTCGGTGAGTTCCAGCGTTGTCATATCTGAGTGGTTCACTTCGGCTAGGGTCAGGAACTCGCGTTTGATGGTGCCCGGCAAATCCGCGTTCTCCCCTTTCAACGCGATGGTTTGCCCCTTGCTCAAGTCCTTTTCGATACGATCCAAGACGAGTTTCGTTTCGCCAAGTGGAAGACGCTCGATGGGCTCTCCAATAACCGTCAGTTGCTCGCTTTGGACATGCGCCGTCGTGCTCCTGTTTTCAAAGGTTTTGTCCTCCACTTTCACGCGGCTCACGAAATCCAGAAGTTTGAGCCCCGTACAGCGTGCGCTCAGCCCGTAATCCGCTCGCGAACGATCGGCGACCACGTCGACTTGAAATGGCAGCAACTTGTTCCCTTGGGTCTCGATCACGACCCAACTCTCTTTAACGACCTCCGGCAAAGATCGCTCTAGAAAAACATGAAAATCAGGATGCGTATTTCCCTGCGAATCTTCGCGTATCGATCTATTGGCATTGTCCCAAGAAATCGGATATGCATCGTTGACGAATACTATCGTTCCTCCATCTTTCAAGACATTGGTGTGCGGGAGGCTCGCCCACTTGGGTGCGTTGTGTCCAAAGAACCCGACGCGCGTCCGCAGGACAAACACGCCAGCGTTCAGCGAGGAAAAGGCACCCTTAATTCGGTTGTTCAAGTAGTTCTGCACAGCGACCAAGTCCCAATGGCGGAAGTGTGCGAGCGAGAACATTTGTTCTCCTGACATGCCTTTGTTGAGGAAGAGGGATCCAACCGACTCGATGGAGGGCTCTGCACCAAGCTGGATTCCTTTTGTCACTTCGATGGCTGGTATGTTTGGCTTTTTTTTGCGAGAGGTTGCTGCTTCCAATTTGACCCAAGTGTGGCCGCGTTCGCGATCGACTTTCATAGCAGAAATGCGGCGTGCCTCGGCCTCACTAGGACTCGATAGCACCAGCACATCGCCGGTTTTTAAGTTTGGAGAACCCGCAAGATACAATTCGTCTGCGTTGACTACGCTTTCGGGCGCAGGGGACCGCGATCGCAGACGCAATTCGTTCCAGGTCGCTCGTCCGTTGAAGTCGAGTGAGGTTTCAAAGGTCTGAGGCTTTTGACCTGGACCCGGAATGCTCTGGACTCTCGTCCCTCTTGGGATGATGGCCGTCCCAGGTGCCCCTCGTCCTCCTTCTACCGTGAACGCAAGCAAGACCTGCGCCGCTGCACCTGGCGATAGTTCGTATCCTATAGCTCGCGCAAGCTCGAGCACGCTGCGCCTCTCGGTCGCTGTTCGCAGATACGATTCATTCGCAATTCGCTCGGAATAAAACGTCAGCACATCCGCCATGCTGGCAAAAGCATCTAGCAAACCGATAGTCAAATCGCTATCGTCACGAGTCTGCAAGGCTTTTAATGCATCCATTTTTTCGGACGAAAGCAATGCTAATAGCGAGGCTTTGAACTGCGAGTGAACCCCTGCTCTAAATCCTATAGCGGGCAAGCCAGGCCGATTGTCAATGGACGCAGGAGTCTGGATTTCTACGCCAGCTCCACAGCCACAGTCGTTCAAATCGCTCAATGCCGAGTCCAGTGGGTTGTTCATCGTCCCCCCAATGCTTCAAAACGCAGCACGCCGCGATCGGGATAATTCGGATCATTTTCAAGCTGAGCGATTTCGATGCGACCCACCTCATAAACATCCGATTCAGGTACCGGGGCACCTGTCGTTACCCCTTGCCGTCGGAGTATGGTCACTTCGACGTGGCGTACACCTGCCACCTGCTGGGCCGCGGCATATATCCTACTCAGCAATACCCCTTGGCCGAAACTAAAATTCTCAGCGTGAAAAAAGCCGCGGCTTCCATCCGAATGCAGACGGTTGTCAAACACTGCTTTAAGAGCTGCGATCACGTCGCTTCGAAAATAATTGTCCGAAATACATACACGCAATTCCAGCTCCAACGGTACAAAACGAGGGCCGTCGATTTCCAGGTCGTGTCCCGCCAACCGATAGCGTTCCAAAAAGGCTCTTAACTCTTGTTCAAATGCCGTATCGACTAATCGCCGACTGCGTCGGTCCACTGTCAAAAAAACAGTGTGCCAACTCCCAGTCCAACGCAACGTCGCGGCTGCACGCTGCACATCCGGGTGCTCACCCGCCTTCGCAGCGTAGTCTTCCGGAGTAACGGCCCTTTGTTGGATTCGAAAGGCGGCCGGTGCATTTTGCCGTACTGCTTCAATGGGTTCCGTATCAGTACCTCCGCGAGCCAATAGCGGATTGCTAATCGACTGGATTTCATCGAATGAAAAAGTATCGGAGACAACATGAACAATCGCATCCATTGGTAAATTCCCCGTGGTTCCATTGCCAATCCGATACCTCGCTTGAATGGATGTTCCTTCGCTTGGACGCATGCCGTTCTCGTCATCGCCAAACCGGATTGTTGTTCGTTCGTCGTTGTCCGATTCAGCCACAAACTCGGACGCAAAAGCCCCGCTCGACAGCAAATCGCGTTTCGGATTCCACGTTCGTCCCTGACCGTCTACCAAATGAATCGACGGGAGGACATCGTTCATCGACCATGCAAACGCAGCGGTTGCGGAAGCTTCCGAATCGTAGTTGGCTGCTCGCGTCAAAGGACGACTTTTCAGTAGCGGTCGGAATCGAGGAATGACCGATGGGGTGCTCCCCGCATCGCAGTGATCGCAGCCATTTGCGCCGACCGACGTCAGCATCGTTTTGGCTTCGGGCACCTGGCCCAAGTCCTCCAAGTGCGGCAACGTCATCCCCTGATCCGCAAGCACGATGTTACCCAATGCAACACTGATGTCTTCCAGCAATCGTCCGTCCGACCTTGCTCGAACCGATAGACTGAACGGCAATGGAAGAGCGTCGGCATCACCCCATTCAATGTCGGTCACGCTGGTCGGTGGAACTGTTAGCTCGTCCCTACGTTGGGGCAACGTATTGTTTTTGGCTGCAATCAGATATTCTTCGCGATTCATTCCGTTTATTTTCATCACGCGAACTGCATGACGATGACGTGGATCTGCGTCAGCAGGATTACCCGTCTGAGGGCCACGTTGTTCGGCAAAAACCAAAACGTGTCCTGGCTGGAGGTTGGGCAAGTCTCCCCGCAAAGTGGCTTTGGTTGCCCCTTTCGGTAGGCAGCACGCATCGTCGCCCCATGTATAAAATGGGATCTCATTGTGTGCGGGAAATAACTCGGTACTCTCCATCGGCTCAAAAACGACGGCACGATTCGATTGAAACAATTTCTGAAAGTCAGGTTCCGCAAGCAGGGCCGAAGAACTCAATCGCGTCGCAAATCGAATCGGAGGAAAGACATCCGTGCCTACTTCTAGTCTCACCTTGCTCGCGCCGGGCTTCACTCTCACCTGGACCCACGCGCGTGCGTTGCATCCATCGTGCATTACATAATCAAGAAGCCTCGCATGCCGCTTGACCGACACGCGGTGCCTAGCCGTGCCAAGATACGCTTCGGTAGCAATAGCATCCTGGCGATAGCTTAGATAGTCCCCCACGTAGGCGAGTATTTCGACAAGCGTCACACCCAAATCGGCTGGATTGCGTTCTCGCCACTCAGGAGCCAGCAACGCCATGCCGTCGAGCATCAACCTGCGGAAACTTGCATAGTCCTTGGCAATGTAATCGAGGTCAGGCGACGAGGCTAGCTGCGGCGGACAGTCGCAAATCGGGCGACAGTCGAACTCGCTTTCGCATTCGACCTTGAACGAAAAGTCGATACGTGAGAGTCGATCATCCAGTCCCAGTAGCGGAGTCTCAGTACTCGCTTCGACGAGCTGCAGTGTATATCGTGAAAAGTCGCCGCGCGTGGAAACACGGATCTCGAGATGATCACCCTCGATCAATTCCGTTCGATCACCCGAGTGAAGTAGCACGTTGATTGCAGAGCGAAGTTCAACGGATTCCACAGCGATTTGTTGAACCCGTTCACCTCCGTGGACTTTCACCTGGGTCGAAGAAAGCGTTGCCAATCGGTTAAAAAACGCCTGCCTGGTGATGGGATCGCTAGTAACCGCTTTGCTTACAAAGAACAGGCGGAGAATCCGTTGCCTCAAGGACTCTTGCGGCGTTCCTATGAGTTCCTGGTCGACAACTTCCAGGCGTTCGATTCCGTTGAGAGTCGCATGACCGTTGACTAATCTACGTCGCCCCTCTTCACAGCAGAAGTAGATCATGGGACCTCCTTCGCGAACGCGGCCACGCGTCTCTGTTGCGTTCGCCGGACCATGTAACGCACTTCCACTCGCAGTTCCGCCTCGTAGTTAGTAACATCCACCGCTTCCACATGGATCCGTTCCCCCAGCCACTGTTGAAGGGAACCTTGAACCATGACCAACGTAGCAGCTGCCAACTCTGGGCTGTTTGCAGCAAACACCAGTTGCAGCAACCCGCTGCCAAAGGTCGGTCGATTCACCCGTTCACCCGGCGACGTGAACAGCAACTGCTCGATCAATTCGCGAATGTGCTGGTCCTCGGAAGCAGCTGCGGTTAAGCCGCGGTCGTCGAAATGAAGTGGAAATGCGATGTTCATTGGGCCTTCACTCGGACTTGTGTGACGAGGATGTTGACACCTGTTCCGTTGGGTGCACAAACAGCTTGGCTATCTTGAAGCAGCAGCGGCAACCCTCCCGAACGTACTCGCGTCGCCCCGGTTATCCATTGTGCGGTAAGACATGGCATCGGTACGACTCCTGCCACAAATGGGCAGCCTGCGACCATCCACGGATTGGGCTGTTGTACCGTCATTTGACCTGAGACTTTGACTCGCGGGTTCGGCACGGTGGCTTGTGCCTGTCCAGCGTGCATGCAAAGAACAGTTGCACCTTGATGAAGTAAGAATCCGGGCATAGTTCAAATGACCTCCAGAGCACCGTTGTTGACATTGATCTGCGGACCCTGCATGGAGATCTTGGCTCCCAAACCATTATCGATCTCGATGCCGGTAGCTGACATGGTAATTTTTTGGCCACCCGCCGTTTCCAGTGTAATTCCACCTAGACCGGGAGTGTCATCGAGTGTGATGCTCGTCCCTCCCTCCGTTTTTAGCAACACTTTTTTGTAGGGTGGTGCGAGCAACTCGGGCGGCACTTCCGCCAACGTGCCATACCAGCAACCTGCCCAGATCGGATAATCTGGGTCGCCATGCTCGAATTCAATCCATACTCCCGCACCCACACTGGGCAAGGCAAAGAAGCCCATGCCATTCCCGCCGAACGGAAAACAGGGCATGGCCCATCCGCACTCCTGATCGCCAGTCACATCAGGCACTCGAGCACGAACTCGCCCGATCTGGAGCGGGTCTTGGTTGTCGGTCACAACGCCCCGGAATTTGCCTAAGTATTGAGTGCTCATGGTCGCACCACTGGAGTCAATGCCATGGTCCCCTCGCGGCTAAGTTGGAAACGCTGGGAATAGTGTCCTCGCGGCACGATCGTATGGGTCACGCGACGCACGTACCAGAATCCGTCGTAGGTCAATCCGACGCCTCGAACGCCCACAAGCTTTCTCGCGCGGAGCGCATGGCCATAACGGTTGCTATCCACTTCACCCTCAGCAGTAACCGGGTCGACTGCGTTGGTCGCACTGGCGACCGCGGTCGTGGCAGCCGTTGCTGGTCCTTGATTCGCAGTTGCCCGCTCTAGTCGAATGCGATTGGCGGTCGCAGGTTTCGCTGCCAGCGGTGGAACTTTGAGTGAGGGAAGCACGGGCAAAGGAATACTCGACTTGGTGAACGGTTCCACGAACGCACCGCGGGTACCGACCATGGCCAATGCGTCGTTCGTAAAGCGGATCGACTTGGTGTTGGTGGTTGCCCCCAAGTTGACCGAAAGAGCCGGCTGTGGTAGCCCCAATCGGTTCTCGGGGCCAAAATATGCCTGACTAGTCCCCGGAGTGAGCGGTTCGAGGTAGAACACGAAGCCATTACGTTTCGCCAAGCGTTGTAGAAATTGGAGATCCGTCTCTTGTTGTCGCGGGATTCGGTCCAGCATGATAGGAAAGTCGGTTGTGGGCGTAGGAAGCGGAACGATTCCATACTTTGCATAGCTAGCCAGGACGCTTGAGGCGATGATGAAATCGGGCTGATTGGGAAAGGTCGCATTCTTCTCTTCCAAGTCGAGCAGCACGCTGAGATCGCGACCGGTGACCGTGAGTGTTGCTTGGCCTGGTTGGTCCCCCGGATTGAATTGGTGGTGGGTCACAACTCCGTCCATCAATACTTCCGGCAAACCGCCGAACATCACCGCGATGACCATTCGCTTCATGGGATCGACGCTGCCGTTTTGAAGCAGGCCGTAGTCCGCGATACCAGACCGCGCAAGGCTGAAAGTCATCTGAAAACCGTCCCCCTGTCCGGAGTCGTTCGTGACCTCGACTTGTTGCAACGCGCTCGTGACCTCGTGGGACGCGGGCAGCGGCACCGAATCGCCGACAAGCAGCAATAATCGAATACCTGACAGGTTGCTAAGCATGGGTGTCGTACTTAATGAGGTAATTTGTTATTGAGGCATGTTGATAATGATCCGACCACCTATTTCCGAGGTGAGTTCTTCCGGCTGCATCGATTGATTCGAGTCTGCGACTCGCCAAAACTGCGTCGGATCGGCTAGATATTTGGCGGTGATGTTGTCGAGCCGATCACCTTGCACGACGATATGCTCCATCAGAGTTGTGCCCGTTCCAGTTTCAGGCAGAAACCGGCGCTCGATGTACCGTACGGAACGCACTTGGCCATTCGGCTCGGTGACCCTGAGGTTCTTGGTTTTTAGGGACGCGTACCGGCTATTCGGTTCCAACATGACGTTTTCTCATAGGTTGATTAAAGGCTAAAGCTGGTGCTAAAATTGCCTGTCGCGCTGACACCGGTACCGACTCCGTTGAGCGTCGCCATGCCTTCTTTGATCAGTTGGTGGGCCATGAACAGCCCGCCACCTGGGCTAAGGAGGCCTAGGTCACGGTAACTCAGAACATTGAGGTCGAGCGAAACTTTGGCGTGAATGGGATTGAGGTTGGGATCGAACATTTCTTCGGTGATCGTAAAGCCGGAAAGTCGAACGGGAAGTACACGTTTGACACCCCATACGAGGATTGCCAAAGGTGCCTCTGGCGGAATCACTTCAATAACGCCCGCTTGCATTAGCACTTCATTGGCGATGACCAGTGCGCTTTTGGGATAGAGCAGCATTTCCAACGAAGCGAGTTGCGGATGGATACCCAACTGGGCTGTTATCAGATCGGCTTTTTCCATCTGGTCCGTTGCATCCAACACGACTTGGAGTTGGATCGACTCCTCCGGCGGTCCAGACAACCGCATGGCCTCGCCCGGCACCGCCTGCCCACCACCGCCACCACCCGCCCCCGAGACCGTTCGCGCCCGCAACGTGCGCGTAATCGTCTCCGGGTTGTATTGAAAGATTATGATGCTCGCCAGCGGATTGACCGGATCAAGACCGATCAATGCGCCTTTTTGCAAGCGAGGGGAATTGGGAAATGTGGTCATACGGTTCTCGTTGCTTCAATCTGATTATGAACCGCCCACACCCC